>CAZJMO010000131.1:0-5896 GCA_964547085.1 uncultured Fibrobacteraceae bacterium
CGGCCACGGATTGCCGACGGTGAGGCTGAAGAGGATGCCCGCGACCAGAGCCATCACGGTATTCACGAAGGGCAGGGCGCAGAGCACGAGCAAGCCCGAGAACACTGTCTTCTTCAAACAGGAACCTCTGGTCGTGCCGGCTCCTGGAGCGTGGGCGTCGGCATCCGGGGCGAATGTCACGGCCCACGATAGTGCGCGGCGACCAGTCGAGCCAAAACAGATTGGCAATCCAGCCGATCGGACCGACACGGACGTCGCGGCGGCACTGTCGTCAACGACGAGAGCCCGGACACGATCCGGGCTCCCGACGTCTCTCTTCCGCTCCGGTACAACCTAGTCGAAGAGGCTCTTCAGTTCGGACAGCGAGCGGAACACCGTGTCGACACCTTCGTGGCAATACCCGCACTGGTAGTCGTCCTGATCGATCAGCGGACCGTGCTGGTCGAACAAGTCCGAAACGTCGTGGCATTGAATGCACACGCTTGCGGGAATGGGTTCGACCGCGTGGCACGTGCTGCAGCTGTAGGCATCGCTGTGGAACGTGTGCTCGGCGCCCGGCCAGGTCGTGTGGCACTGGTTGCAGTTGTTGTCGCCGGCGAACAGGTCGTACGCTCCGGCCTGCAAGCTCCAGAACAGGCCGACCGCGATGATCAGCAGTGCGGTCGATAGCGTTCGCTTGGATCGCATTCCGGTCTCCTCGGTTCGGGGCTCGTCGGATGCTCGGAACGTCGGATTCACCCGACGAACCGCCATCGGAGCTTATCACTCCCATATCCCATATGTCAATGCCATCGCATCAGATACGGCCACCTTAAACGAAATCGGAGTCCGTTCTCACAATCCTGTTCGCACCCTGACGCACCCGCACCGCCGCAGCCGCAGCCGGGCGCATTGTGGTCAAGCCGTCGCGCGCCGCGTACCATGTGAACGCCACCAGGGAAAGGACCATCATGAGCGCGACCGGCCGAGTCCACCCCGAACGCATCCGGCTTCTCCGCGACGACACGCCCCGACCGGGCCCGGTGATCCACTGGATGCAACGCGACCAGCGCGTTCGCGACAACTGGGCCCTCCTGCACGCCCAGGACACGGCCCTGCAGGCGCAGCAACCGCTGCTGGTGGCCTTCAACCTCGTGCCGGAATTCCTCGGCGCGGCGCGACGCCAGTTCGCCTTCATGCTGGCGGGGCTGCGGCAAGTCGTCCGGGACCTGGCCGATCTGGACATCACCTTCGTGCTGCTCGAGGGCGATCCCGAGACCACCGTGCCGGACCTCGCGACGCGCGTCGGGGCCGGCGTGGTCGTCACCGACTTCAATCCTCTGCGTCTCAGCCGGGCCTGGGAACAGGGCGTGGCGGCGCGACTGGCCGTGCCGCTCCACGTGGTCGACGCGCACAACGTGGTGCCGGTCTGGCGGACGAGCGACAAGCAGGAGTACGCCGCACGGACGATCCGTCCGAAGATCCAGCGTCTCCTGCCGGAGTTCCTGACCGATCTGCCCGCGCTCGTGACACATCCGCACCCGTGGCCGGGCGCGGTCGACGAACCCGACTGGTCCCGCGCTCTCGACCGCCTGGACGCCGCGAATGCCGGCCCGCCGATCACCTGGTGCGAGCCGGGGGAACGCGCCGCACTCGCCGCGCTCGAACATTTCCGCCGTCAACGCCTCGACGCCTACGACGCCGCCCGCAACGATCCCACGGTGGACGGCCAGTCGGACCTCTCACCGTACTTCCACTTCGGCCAGCTGGCGCCCCAGAGAGCCGCGTACGCCGTCTCGCAGGACAGCGCGGCAGGCGCGGCGGCGTTCCTCGAGGAACTGATCGTGCGGCGGGAACTGTCGGACAACTTCTGTCACCACAACGCCCGTTACGACAGCTTCGAAGCCCTGCCCGACTGGGCGCAACACACCCTCGAGGACCACGCCGACGACCCGCGCGAATACCTCTACGCGCGCGACCGGTTCGAAGCCGCCGCCACCGACGACCCGCTCTGGAACGCGGCCCAGACCGAACTGGTGGTACGCGGCAAGATGCACGGCTACCTGCGCATGTACTGGGCGAAGAAGATCCTCGAGTGGACGCGCGATCCGGTCGAGGCCCTCGAGACTGCCGTCGCGCTGAACGACCGCTACAGCCTCGACGGCCGCGATCCAAACGGCTACGTGGGCTGCGCGTGGTCGATCGGCGGGCTGCACGACCGCGCCTGGACGGAACGTCCGGTCTTCGGCAAGGTCCGCTACATGAACCTCAACGGGTGTCGGCGGAAGTTCCGCGTCGACCGTTACATCGAGAGCATGGCGCACCTACGGCGGGAGGCGGGCGCATGAGTGACGAACGAAAGATCCTCGTCGGTGTCAGCACCTGCCTGCTCGGCGAGAAGGTCCGCTGGGACGCGGGCCACAAGCACGACCGCTACCTCACCGGCATCCTGGGCGACTACTTCGATTTCCTGCCGGTCTGCCCGGAAGCCGAGGTCGGCATGGGCATCCCGCGCGAGCCTATCCACCTCGAAGGCGACCCCGACGCGCCGCGCATGATCGGCAACAAGACCGGCGAGGACTGGACCGAGCGCATGAACCGCTGGTCGCGTCGCAAGCTCAAGGAGCTGGTGACCGCGGGGATGTCCGGCTACATACTCAAGCGCGCGTCGCCGAGTTGCGGCATGGAGCGCGTCTCGGTCAAGGGCGGCAAGGGAGGTATGCCGCGCAAGATCGGCGTGGGACTCTTCGCGGCCGAGCTCATGGAGCGCCTGCCCCTGTTGCCGGTGGAGGAAGAGGGTCGCCTGAACGACCCCGGTCTGCGCGAGAACTTCATCGTGCGCGTGTTCGCGTACCACCGCGCGCAGCAGCTTTTCGGGCACGGACGGTTCCGCCGCGGCGATGTCGTGGCGTTCCACGCGCGCCAGAAATACCTGCTCATGGCCCACAGCCCGAAGCTCTACAAGGAGCTGGGACAGCTCGTCGCCCAGGTCAAGGACTACACGCCGGCCGAGTTCCGCGATCGCTACCTGCAACTCTACATGGAGACGCTCGCGACCCGCGCCACCGTCCGCAAGCACGTCAATGTCCTGCAGCACCTCCTGGGCTACCTGCGCGACCTTATCGGCACGGCCGAGCGAACGGACATCCTGCGCGTCATCGACGCCTACCGCAGAGGCATCGTGCCGTTGATCGTGCCGCTGACGCTGCTGAACCACCACCTCGCCGTGCAGCGCATCGAATATCTGCTCGACCAGGTGTACCTCCATCCCGCCCCCGAGGAACTCGCCCTGCGCAACCACGTCTGAGCCGGCCACGGCGCCCGGACGCACGCCGGACCGATCTATTCGCGGCGTGTCCCGGTAATGTCGATCTTTTTACTAGTTTCTACCTTGACATATATCAGACATTGTTTATCCTGGTTCCAGACGGAAGGCCGTTACGACGACCAGACGCGGCGATGCCGCGACGACATAGACGCCAGAACAAGGATGGACGAATCATGAAGACCAGCATCAAGACCACCGTGACCGCCCTGACCCTGACGCTCGGATTCGTACTCGCGGCAGGTCCGGCCATCGCCGGCGGCTGCGGCAGCAGCACCGCCAAGGCCACCCACGCCACGGCGACCGTCGAGGCCCCGACCATCTACGACCTCGCCGGCGAGGCCGGCTTCTCCACACTGACCGCCGCGATCGACGCCGCCGGCCTCGGCGCGACGCTCAACGGCGACGGCCCGTTCACCGTGTTCGCCCCGACCGACGAGGCCTTCGCCAAGCTCCCCGAAGGCACGCTCGCGACCCTGCTCGCGGACAAGGACCTGCTCACCAGCGTGCTCCTCTACCACGTCACCGCGGGCGCGGTCTACGCCGAGGATGTCGTCGATCTGCGGGCGGCCCGGACGCTCAACGGCGAGAAGGTCGCCATCAACGTCGACGAGGGCGTGACGATCAACGACGCGACAGTCGTGAAGACCGACATCCAGGCCCGCAACGGAGTCATCCACGTCATCGACACCGTGCTGATCCCGAACAACATCTAGACCGAACAACCGGGCGGATGGTGGCGCCGCCCGGTCGGGTGCGGGAGGGTCGGAGATTTCCGCCGGCCTCCCCACCCTCAATCATCGCCCCACGAAGACCGACCGAAGACCGACCTCGATCCGCATACGGATCGGCGAAAGGATATAGCCATGAAGCGAACCGCGATGCTCATCCTGCTGACGGCCCTGCTGTCCTTCATGTCGCTCGGCCTGACGGCCTGCAGCGACGACGACGACAACCCGCTCGCCCCCACGTTCACCGATGACGCCATGCTGCGCGTCGTCCACGCCTCCCCGGACGCACCCGCCGTCGACATCTACGTCAACGACGGGACCGAACCCGTGATCACCGCCCTGGCCTACGGCGGAGCCTCGGCCTACCTGACCGTTCCGCCCGCCGCCTACAGCGTCCAGATCCGCGCCGCCGGCGCCGCGGCATCGTCCGCGCCCGCCTTCGAAGTCGACGCGTTGACGCTGGCCGAAGGAGACATGGTGACCGCCGTGGCCGCCGGACTGCTCGGCAGCACCGACGAGGCGGACCGTTTCCGCGTCCTGCCGTACTTCGAGAACTTCGACGACCCCGGCGCCGGCAACGCCGCGGTGCGCATCGTGCACGCGTCGGCCGACGCACCGACCGTGGCCCTCGACATCGCCAACGACGGCGTCCCCGAGGTGACCGGCTTCGATCGCTTCGCCGACACCGGCGCCGCGGGCGTGGCCTTGCCCGCCGGCGCCAACATCCGGATCGGCGTCTGGGCGGGACAGCCCCTGGCGCGGGCTTCGGTCTTCACCACGCCGCAGCTGCCCGCCGGCGCCGATCTGTTCGTGATCGCGACCGGCACCCTCGCCGGCGACCCCGCAACCGACGGCTTCAGCCTGCTCGCGGTCGGTCCCGACGGCGCGATCGGCTTCATCCGCCAGAACGCCAAGGCGATGGTCTACGCCCTGCACGGCAGCCCGAACGCGCCGGCCGTGGACATCGACGCCGACGGCGCCGAGGTCGTCACCGACCTGGCGTTCGGGCAGATCAGCGCGGCGCGCGAGGTCTGGCCCGGTTCTTACGATCTGGACTTCCGCGCCACCGGCTCGATGGACATCGCCGCCGCCGCCGCAACGCCGTATCTCGAGCCCGGGATGAGTTACCTGGCCGTGGCCACCGGCTTCCTCGGCGGCACGCCCGCGTTCCAGTTGTTGCCCGTCTCGGACGGTTTCACGGGCGACGCTGCGGATGCCCTCGTCCGCGTCGTGCACGCGAGCCCGGACGCGCCGGCGGTCGACATCGGCCCCGTGGTCGAGGGCGCAGTGAGCGCGATCAGCGACTACACGAACCTGGCGTTCGGCCAGTCGAGCGCGGCGTTGGGGACGGCCCTGCCTGTCGGCGCCCTGACCGTGGGCGTGGCCGCTACGGGTACGAGCGCGCCCGTCGCGGCGTTCGACGTGGTCACCGTCGAGGGCCTGCGCGCCTTCGCCGTGGCATGCGGCAGCCTCGCGGGCACCGGCGAAGGCTTCCGCCTGATCCTGGTCCTGGCCGACGGCATGGCCTGGAGCGCCGCCGAGGTCCTGCCGAACATGTGATCCGATGTGGAGGACGTTCTGGCAGGGACGTCCGGGGCTCGGCCGAGTGATCGGTCGGGCCCCATTTCTTTTCAGGCGGCCCGGCCGCGGTCCTGACGCGGCGGCGCAGATCCGCGTGCGAGCGGGATGGACGCCGACAATCGCATACCCTATGATCCCGCCCATGACCCCGATCCCCGAACGCAAGAAGCCTCAGAGCCGCGTCCGCGCCCGCCTCCACGAGATCATCTTCGAGGCGGACACCCGCGTCAGCCGGTTCTTCGCCCTGGCGCTGATCTGGTGCATTCTGCTCAGCGAGGTC
>CAZJMO010000131.1:5906-8953 GCA_964547085.1 uncultured Fibrobacteraceae bacterium
GCATCCGCGCGCAACACGGCACGCTCCTGACGGTCATCGAATGGACCGTCACCATCCTCTTCACCATCGAGTACGCGCTGCGCCTGTCCTGCATCGGCCGTCCGGTGAGCTACGCCACCAGCTTCTACGGAGTGATCGACCTGTTGTCCATCGTGCCGACGTACCTGGGCCTGATCTTCCCCGGTGGCCACGTCCTGCTGGTGATCCGCATCCTGCGCGTGCTGCGCATCTTCCGGGTCCTGAAGCTGGTGCAGTTCCTCGCCGAGGCCGACATCATGGCCCGCGCCCTGCGTGCGTCGAGCCGCAAGATCGCCGTGTTCTTCGCCGCGGTGCTGTCGCTGGTGATCGTGTTCGGCTCGGTGATGTACCTGATCGAGGGCGAGGCGCACGGATTCACGAGCATCCCCCGCGGGATCTACTGGGCGATCGTGACCATGACGACCGTGGGCTACGGCGACATCTCACCCGAGACCGCGGCCGGCCAGGCCGTCGCCTCGGTGGTCATGGTGCTGGGTTTCGCGATCATCGCCGTGCCGACCGGAATCGTGGCCTCCGAGATGTCGCGGGCCGACACCCGGCGGCCCAGCACGCAGGTCAGCACGCAGGTCTGTCCGCAGTGTGCGAGCGAGGGTCACGCCCAGTACACGCCCTCGGGCGCATCCGGCGGGCAGCGCAGGCACCGCGTGACGATGCGCGCGTCGACGGTCCGCGCGAAGGTGGGGAACTCGGTCTCGCCGATCCCCTTGCACGCGAAGCGCGGCAGACCTTTGCGTTCTCGCGCGGCGTGGATGCGGCAGGTGTCCATGAAGAGGCGCAGGGTGGCGCGGTCGGGGCCCCACTCCAGGCGCTGCCGGTTCAGGAGCGCGAACATGCGGAGGTTCATGGCGGTCTCCAGCGCCTCGAGGCCGCCGTGGTCGCCGAGGTCGGCGAAGATCTTGATGCGACGCGCCTCGGCCACGGCGAAGCGTTCCCACGCGCGACGGTCGAGATCCAGAGCGGTCTCCATGCCGCGCGTGTCCTCGGCGGCGAGGAACCAGCAGCCGTCGTGCGCCAGCCAGTTCTTGGCGAACATTTCGGCGACCTGCAGGAGTTGCTCGCGACTCATGTCATGGAAGGCGTTCACGTGATCTCCTCCGCGGCGCGACGATGTCCGACCTCGTCGCGGATGTAGGCGGTGATCGCGCGGGTGCTGGCGCCGGGGCCGAAGAGGCGGCCCACACCGAGGTCGGCCAGTTCCTTCATGTCCGCGTCGGAGATGCAGCCGCCGCCGGTCAGGAGGATGTCGCCGGCGCCGCGGTCGCGCAGCAGGCGCATCACCTCCGGGAAGATCGTCATGTGCGCGCCCGAGAGGAGCGACAACCCGACCGCGTCCACGTCTTCCTGGACGGCGGCCTCGGCGATCATCTCCGGCGTCTGGCGGATGCCCGTGTAGATGACCTCCATGCCGGCGTCGCGCAGGGCGCGGGCGACCACCTTGGCGCCGCGGTCGTGTCCGTCGAGACCGGCCTTGGCCACGAGGACCCTGATGGCTCGTTCCATGGTCTTCTCCTCGCTAGATGACGACGGGCTCGACGTACTCGCCGTAGACGCCCTTGAGGGTCTCGATGATCTCGCCGAGCGTGGCGTAGCAACGCACCGCCTCGATGAACGCGGGCATGAGATTGACGCCGTCGCGCGCGGCGTGTTCGACCCGCGCGAGCACCGCCCGAACAGCGGCGTCGTCGCGTCGCTCGCGCAGCGCGGCCAGCTTCCCGACCTGTCGCCGGCCAACCTCGCGGTCGATCTGCATGAGCGGGATCTGCTGCTGCTCGTCCGGATCGACGTGCGCGTTGACGCCCACCACGACGCGCTCCTCGCGCTCCAGCGCCTGCTGGTACCAGTGCGCCGCGTCGGCGATCTCGAGCTGGAAGAACCCCTCCTCCAGCGCCGGCACCACGCCGCCCAGCTCCGCGATGCGCACGAAGTATTCCTCCGCCTCGGCCTCGAGGTCGTTCGTCAGTTTCTCCACGTAGTACGACCCCGCCAACGGGTCCACCGTGCTCGCGACGCCGATCTCGTGCGCGAGGATCTGCTGCGTGCGCAGCGCGATCTCGACGGCCTCCTCGCTGGGCAGCGCCAGCGCCTCGTCCAGGCTGTTGGTGTGCAGGCTCTGCGTGCCGCCCAGAACGCCGGCGAGCGCCTCGTACGCCGTGCGCACAACGTTCAGCTGCGGCTGCTGCGCGGTGAGGCTGCAGCCGGCGGTCTGGGTGTGGAACCGGAGCAACAACGACCGCGGGTTCTGCGCGCCATACCGCTCCTTCATGTGGCGCGCCCAGATGCGGCGCGCGGCGCGGAACTTGGCGACCTCCTCGAAGAGGTCGAGGTGGCTGTTGAAGAAGAACGACAGCCGCGGCGCGAACGCGTCGACCTCCAGCCCCGCGGCGATGGCGGCGTCCACGTAGGCGAAGCCGTCGGCCAGCGTGAAGGCCAGCTCCTGCGCCGCCGTGGAACCGGCTTCGCGGATGTGGTAGCCCGAGATGCTGATCGTGTTGAAGCGCGGCATGTGCCGGGTGCCGAACGCGATGGTGTCGGTGACCAGCCTCATCGACGGCGCGGGCGGGAAGATGAACTCCTTCTGCGCCATGAACTCCTTGAGGATGTCGTTCTGCAGCGTGCCGCGCAGCGCGGTGATGTCGGCGCCCTGCTTCTCGGCGGTCACGATGTACATCGCCCAGATGATCGCCGCCGGGGAGTTGATGGTCATCGAGGTGGAGATGTCGGCCAGCGGGATGCCCTTGAAGAGCATCTCCATGTCCTCGAGGCTGCTGATCGCGACCCCGCATTTGCCGACCTCGCCGAGGGACCACGGATCGTCCGAGTCGCGGCCCATGAGCGTGGGCAGGTCGAAGGCCACCGAGAGGCCGGTCTGGCCGCGGTCGAGGAGGAAGCGGTAGCGCGCGTTGGTCTGCTCGGCGGTGCCGAAGCCGGCGAACTGGCGCATGGTCCAGAGCTTGCCGCGGTAGAGGGCGGCGTGGATCGCGCGGGTGTAGGGATACGCGCCGGGATCG
>CAZJMO010000132.1:0-4455 GCA_964547085.1 uncultured Fibrobacteraceae bacterium
CTGCGGGATAAAATCCGGACCGCTTGATATTCATGTTTCAGGCTGCCTTGTTGGTTTCGTACCAGTCCTGCTCTGCTTCGTTCGGGGTACGATATTGAAGCGCGGAATGCAACCGTTTCTGATTGTAACGCAACTCGATGTAGCGTGCAATATCCCGGATAGCATGCCGCCGAGTCGGATACACGGTCCGATGAACCCGCTCCACTTTCAAGGTCGCATTGAACGACTCAGCCCACGCATTGTCATAGCAGATCCCAGTCCGTCCGACCGACCGAACAATCCCAGCCGCGCGCGTGAACTCGGCAAACTCGGCCGACATGTATTGAGTCCCGCGATCCGAATGGAAAATCGTCTCCCCGCTGCGGATATGGCCATTACTGATCGCCATGGCCAGGGCGTCGGTGACCAGCTCGGTTCGCATGTGCTCGGCCATCGCGTACCCGACGACCTTCTTCGTGCAGCAGTCCAGCACGGTGGCCAGATACACCCACCCCTGCCAGGTCGGAATGTAGGTGATGTCGCCGACCAGCTTGAGCCCGGGCTCGTCGGCGGTGAAGTCCCTGTTGACCAGATCCGGCAGATCCTTCGCGTCAGCCGGGATCGTGGTCCTGGGCCCGCTGCGGCGCGGCTGACAAGCCACCAAGCCGCGCTCGGCCATGATCGCACGCACCGTCTGCGGGTCACACGGCCTGCCTGCCCGCACCAAGGCGGCATGGATCCGTCGGTAGCCGTAGGTGGCGTCGGAGTCGGCGAACAGGACCTCGATGATGTCGCCGAGCTCGTCGCGCCACCGCTGGGTCACCGAGACCGGCCGGTTGAGCCACTCGTAGTAGCCGGCCCGCGACACCCTCGCCCACCGACACATGCTCCGGATCGAGTAGTTGCCTTCTTCGCTGTTGATGAACGCGTACTTCGCGGTCACCGGAACTCTTTGGCGAAGAAGGCCGCCGCTTTTCCCAGGAACTCCCGCTCGGCCTTCAACTCGCGGACCTCTTTACGCAACCGTGCCAGTTCAGCACGCTCCGGTTCGCTGATCTCCGGTAACTCATCCGGGTGGTCCCGCCGATACGCATTCACCCAATTCCTGAGTGTTTCCGAGCCGATACCATGATCACGCGCGACCTCGGCAACAGTCCGCGACGACTCAATCACCGCACGAACCGCTTCCGCCTTGAATTCCGGGCTGAACTTCTTCCGGGTCATTCGATCCCTTCCATTTCTCCCACGGATTCTACCGGTGGGGGCTCTTGGTCCGGAAACAATCCCTCACCTCAATCCGGCTCTTCACGAAAGAGAGTGGATGAGGGGTCGGAATCCGCCTGCTTCGAGGAGTGATCTGAGCCGGTAGTTGACGAGGTTGCGGAAGCCGAGCGCGATGCCGCGGAGGTGTTCGAGCCGGCCGTTGATGGCTTCGGTGGGTCCGTTGCTGGAGCCGGGGTGGTCGAACCACGCCAGGATGTCGTCGCGTCGCTTTTCGAGTGTCCTGCCGAGTTGGGCGAGCTCTTCCAGCCCGGCCGGGACAGCGGTCTTGATCCGGTCGATCACCGAGGTGAGCAGCTTCTTCCCGACGTCGGCGTCGGGGTGTCGGTAGGCGTCGATGATGTCTTGGTAGGTCAGCCAGGTGACCTCGAGGGGGACTGCTTCATCGATGGCCCACAGTGCTGACAGGCGGGCCTTCTGCTTGTCGGTGAGTAGCGCCCGGCCGGTGCGCAGGGTACGTCGGGCCTTGTAGAGCGGATCATCGGCTCGGCCGCGGCCGCCGGTGAGTTCACGTTGGACGCGTTGTCGGGTGGCGTTCAGCTTGTCGCCCGCCAACGCGACCACGTGGAAGGGGTCCATCACGGCGGTGGCGTCGGGGACGGCTTCGGCGGCGGCGGTCTTGAAGCCGGTGAAGCCGTCCATCGCCACGATGGCGACCCGGGCCCGGAACTGGTCGGTCTGAGCCTCCAGCCAGGTCTTGAACGCCTTCTTCGAGCGACCCTCGACCAGGTCCAGCAGCCGGGCGGGGCCGGTGTCGTCCCGGATCGGGGTGAGGTCGATGATCACGGTCACGTACTTGTCGCCCTTGCGGGTGTGTCGCCAAGCGTGCTCGTCGACGCCGACGACCTCGACGCCGTCGAGCCGTCCCGGGTGGTCGATGAGGAGCTGGGTCCCGACGTCGGTCACGGCCATGTGGGCGGTGTCCCAGCTGACGTCCAGCACGGCGGCGACACCGCTGATCGGGGTGTGGTCGAGCACGACTTGGCACAGGGCCCACCAGTCCGCGGCCCTGGTCAGCTTCGACCGCGGTCGGGCCACCGTCTTCAGCGAATGCCGCCACACCCGCCCACACCCATCGCAGCGGAACCGGGGCACCCGGACCGACAGCCACGTCGGCCGTCGGCCCACGGGCAGGTGGGTGAACCGGCGTAGCACCTGGTCGTGCACCCGGCCCCCAGCGCCGCAGCGGGGACATCGGTCATCGACGGTGAGGAGCGAGCAGAACAGGATTGCCTTGTCCGGCCAGATCTGCTGGGCGTCGACCCGCAGCCCGAGGGCGTCAACCCGAGCGAAGGTGGTCAGATCCGGGCTGGTGACCGGCGGGCAGGCGGGCGTCGTTGAGGTAGCGTCAGACATGGGCCTTGTTGTTGCTGGATGGGATTCGACACCCACATCCTCGCGGCGACAAGGCTCCTCAACGCTCAGCCCGCGCCGTCACCCACCCACCCTCGATTGGGAAGAGCCGGTTTGGTTTCAGTTTCAATGTTATATTAAGCGCGTCGTAAGGCTTATAGGGGTGGGGGAGCTGAGCGCGTGAAAAGTGTATCTGTAAATTTTCGTAGGGCAGCCATGGCGGCGTGGGACGTCATGGCCTGGGTGCTGGCATTCGGAATGTTCGTTCTCATCCGGTATGACTTTGCACTGGCTGATGATCAGTGGCGTGCCGCCGCTGCCTACACGCTGACGTCACTGGCAGTGACGACGTTGGGCAGCATCGGCATGCACTTCTACCTGGGCCGATCACGGGTGGGGAGCTATTCGGAGGCCACATCACTGGCAGCGTGGGTTTTCGCTGTCGGCATCGTTGTGGGTCTGTTCTTCGTCTTGTTCATTCCACGATTCCCGAATGGCATCGCGGTGATGTTGCCGCCGTTGGCATTGATGTTCATGGGGTCGGGCCGCTGGTTGTTCCGCACTCTGCGCAGGGGTATCCCCAGGCCGGGAGCCCAGGCGGTCGGTGAGGGCAAGCCACGCGCACTGGTCTACGGGGCAGGCGACGACGGCCACGACGTTGCCCGGCTCAATGACCTCGCCGGTGATCCGCCGTACCAGATTCTGGGTTTCCTCGATGATGACGTGGTCAAGAAGCACCGCCGGATCCGTTCGTACCGGGTCCTGGGACGCGGCGACGACCTGGTCGAGGTGGCCCAGGCCCAGCAAGCCGACCTGCTGATCCTGGCGATCGGGGCGGCGACGCGGGAGTTGATGGATGATGTGGCCGACCAGTGCCGGCGATTGGGTATCAAGTTCATCACCGTTCCACCGGTCCGCGAGCGGATCGGCGGCAGGGTCCGGCTGAACGAGTTGCGCGAGTTCTCGGTGGCAGACCTGCTGGGGCGTCGTCCCATCGACACTGACCTGCGAGCGTTCGCGAGCTCTGTTTCGGGTAAGGCAGTGTTGATCACTGGTGCTGGTGGTTCCATCGGGTCCGAATTGGCTCGTCAGGTGCGCTCGGCGGTGTCGGTCACCGGGCTGGTGTTGGCCATCGCGAACACGGCCGTGTAGCCGCCGCGGGCCGCCGCAGCGGTGCCGGTCGCGATCGTCTCGGCCGCCTCCTGGCCGGGCTCGCGCAGGTGGGTGTGCAGGTCGACCAGCCCGGGCAGCGCCACCAGTCCATCGGCGTCGACCCGGGTTGCCCCGGCCGGTGCGGAGTCCACCAGCAGGCCGCCCGCGAGGGGCAGGTCGGTCCGCGTGCCGTCGGGCAGGGTGCCGCCGACGATGGTCAATGGGTTGGGCATGCGCACATCCTAGGCCCGGCCCCCGACATGATTCGTCCCCGGCCGCCATTGGCAGCCGGGGACGAACCGATCTCGAGGAACCGGGGCTCAGGCGTTGGTGGCCTCGTGCATGTCGGCGAACCAGGACTCCAGACGCTCGTAGGCGTCGAGGAACAGTCGGTACGGCTGCGCGTACGCCGCGTTCGCCTCCGCATTCGGCACGGTGTCGGCGTCACGCTGGGAGACCTTCTGGGCGATGCTGAAGTCGTCCCAGACCCCCACCCCGACACCCGCGACCACCGCAGCGCCGATGGCGTTGGCCTCGTCCACGATGTTGCGCGGCGAGACGGGCAGGTTCCAGGCGTCGGCCAGAATGCGCTGCATCACCGGGGACTTGGCCAGACCACCGATCAGGTCGATGTGGTCGACCGTCACCCCGGCGTCGTAGGAGGCGGCCAGCCCGGTGTTCAGGTTGAAG
>CAZJMO010000132.1:4465-5815 GCA_964547085.1 uncultured Fibrobacteraceae bacterium
AACACGTTCGCGGCGCGGTGGTAGAGGTCGTCGTCGAGCATCATGTGCTCGGGCTTGTGCTCCATGTGCAGACCGGCGAAGACGCCACGGGCCAGCGGGTTCCAGTGCGGCGAACGCTCACCGATCAAGTAGGGCAGGAAGACCAGGCCGCGCGTGGCGGCCTCGACCTCGCCCGCCTTGCCCAGGAACTCCTCGTAGCTGGCGCCCTGGCCCAGCACCTCCATGCCCCACGCGACCGAGGCGCCACCGGCCTGCATCGTGGCCGTGGGCACGAACTGGCCTGGAATCACGTGGTTGAAGGTCATCGAGCGCATCTTCGGGTCCAGCAGCGGCTGTGAGGACGACACCGACACCCACGACGAGGAGCCGAGGTAGGCATACGCACCCGAGGCCGCATCAATGACGCCGGCGCCCAGCGCCGCTATCGGGCCGTCGCCGCCGCCCATGACGACCGGGGTGCCCTCGGCCAGGCCGGAGGCCGCGGCGGCCTCGGCGGTTACCCGCCCCACGACGGTGGTCGAGTCGACGACCGGCGGGAACAGGCTGTGGTCGAGCCCGGCGGCGTCGATGAGGTCCCAGGCCCAGTCCCCGGTGTGCTGGTTGTAGGCATTGGTCGACGAGGCGTCGGAGGGGTCGGTGGCCAGCACCCCGGTCAGCTTCATGACGACGAAGTCCTTGGCCAGGCAGAACTTCTTCGTCCGGGCGAACACCTCGGGCTCGCGGTTGCGGATCATCATCAGCTTGGTCAGCGAGTAGGTCGGGTTCAGTCGATGGCCGGTGATGCGGTAGCACTCGTCCATCCCGAAGCGCTCGATGAGCTGGTCGCATTCCGCGGTGGAACGGGTGTCGGCCCAGATCACCGCCGGGCGCACCGGGTCACCGTGTTCGTCGAGCATCACGGCGCCCATCATCTGGCCCGAGAAGGACACCCCCTCGACGTCGCCGGGCTTGGTGCCGGTCTCGGCCAGCAGTTCACGTGAGGCGCGGCAGACCGCGTCCCACCAGTGGAGGGCGTTCTGCTCGGCCTTGCCGTCGGTGCCCCAGTCGGCGCCGTAGTTGATGGTGCGTGAGGCAAGCATGCGGCCGTCATGGTCGACCAGTGTTGCCTTGTTGCCCGTGGTTCCAAGATCGTGTGCGATGAGCATGGTCAAACTCCGTTGTCTGTGTCGTGGGTTAAGTCGTGGGTGATGGGGTCAAGACCGCGCGCGCAGCTCGGCGAGCAGGGACAGGCCAGACGAGGTGCCGATGCGGGTGACGCCGGCTGCCAGGTACTCCAGGGCCGCGTCGAGGGTGCGCACACCGCCGCGGCGGCGCTGCCACCTGTCGAGGTCTGCGGGCGGGCGGGGTCTG
>CAZJMO010000132.1:5825-6622 GCA_964547085.1 uncultured Fibrobacteraceae bacterium
GCCTTGATCTGCACGGCGTCGCCGACGACCTCGCGCATCAGTCGGACGTCGGCCAGGGTGGCCCCGCCCGTGCCGAAGCCGGTCGAGGTCTTGATGAAGTCCGGACGAACCGTGGCCGCGACCCCGGCGACGGCGCGCTTCTCGTCGTCGGTGAGGTAGCAGTTCTCGAAGATGACCTTGATGGTCACCCCGTGCTCCCGGCAGGCGTCGGTGATGCGCTGCATCTCGTCGGTGATGTAGGCGAGGTTGCCTGCCTTGAGTTCGGTGATGTTGATGACGTAGTCGATCTCGCCCGCGCCATTGCCGATGGCGACCAGGGTTTCGGCGACCTTGTCCTCGATGGTGGTCTGGCCCAGCGGGAAGCCGATGGCTGCGCCCACCTTGACCCCGGTGTCCTGGAGCAGTTCGGCGCACATCTTCACGGGGTAGGGGTTGATCGCCACCATGGCGAACGTGTTCTCGGCGGCCTCGCGGCACAACTGCTCGAACTGCGCCTTGGTCGCGTCGGGCTTCAGCAGGGTGTGGTCGATCACGCCGGCCAGTTCCTGCGGGGTGATGTTGGCGGTGTCCATCGGGTCTCCTCGGATTGTACGTACAACCTGACCTGTACGTACAACTTACGTGAACCTGTGACGGCTGACCAACCGGGGGTGCCCGAATTCAGTCCAACGGCTCGACGTGCCCACCCGAGCGCACGTTCGAGACCTCGACCACGAAGCGTGACCGGTCGGCGCGGTGCCAGGCGGTGAACACGTCGACAGGCTGGTGCGAGGGGTCGCGACCCAGCGATCGCACCA
>CAZJMO010000132.1:6632-7722 GCA_964547085.1 uncultured Fibrobacteraceae bacterium
GCTTCGACGCTGCGTGAGGCGCTGGTCACCATCACCCCGTAGTCATCAGCGAGGATCGCGTACAGCGAGCCCTGGGACAGGTCACGCTCGAGCAGCCCAGGCACCCGGCTGGCCACGATCCAGGAGGCCGGAGTCGGTGCGCACGCTGACGGTGGTGGAGCCCCCGCCTGCGCACGGGCCGCCGGCGGCCGAGTTCTTCGCCGCGAACCGGCGGTTGATGGAGGTCTTCGCCGAGCAGGGGGTCGCCGAGGCGTTGGAGGAGTTCACCCGGGTGGCGGGGGCCGGGCACTCGGTGGCGACCAGCCACAGCGCGGAGGTCGCGGAGCTGCTCATCGACTTCGTGCAGCGCCACGGTGGGGGCACGGGTGCTGGGGGCTGACGACCCGTGGTACGGACGAACGGTGCACTCGCTGATCAAGCTGCTCTCGGTGCACGACGGCATCACCTTCCGGGTCGTAGCCGTTGGTTGCGATGGCGGTTGGTCCGCCGTGTACTCGCACCAGCAGGGGTGGCCGAACTGCTGGCGGGCTCTTGAACTCCGGGTTGGTCGGCGGGTAGTACCAGGCCTGGACGGGGCCGTGTCGTCCATCGAACAGCAGCGACCGGGCGACGGACACATATTCATGCTCGGGCTCAGCGCCCAGCCGTCGCACCACGTGGAGTTTGCCCCCATCGGGCACCCGTACCAGGGCCCGAGGGTGCGCCGGGCGGTCGACGATCGCGTATCCCTGCCCCTGGCAGGCGCATAACGAGTCGACCATGGATACCCCGGCCAGCCGCTTGGTGGGCTCACCGGTTGTCGAGACGATGGCGAGTTGGCCCTGCCCCTCGGTGAGGCTCCAGGTGAGGATGCGATCTGTGTCGAGTTCGGCATGGGCGTGGTTGCCCAGCACCCACTTGGGCAGGTCGAAGTCCGCTGAATCTGAGTGCAGGCGGCGGGTTTGCCCGTTGCTCCAGGCACACAGCAGGTGGTGGCCACTGGCGTCAGAGGTGAACACCAGTGATCCGTCGCTCGCCCAGCGGGGGTGCTGCACTGCGACACCGTCCAGGCCAGCGTGGCCACCACCCTGGCCGCCACCGTCCAGAATCT
>CAZJMO010000132.1:7732-8951 GCA_964547085.1 uncultured Fibrobacteraceae bacterium
CGCCGGAGACAACGCCAGCTTCACGCTGCAGCGCAGCGTGCTCGATGCCGGCGATGGTCTGGATATCGGTCGGTGCGGGGCCGTCCTCGAGTTGCAGGCGGCCGACCTTGAGCAGGCTGGAATCCCAGGGCATCGCCGGATGATTCCATTCAACGAATGCGAATTGGCCGTCGGGGGATAGTTCCGGGCTGGCGTAGAAGCTCGCCCCACTGCACAGCACGTGCTCGCGGCCCGGCAGGCCGTCTGTTGCCGGGAACTCGATGGCCACGATGGTGGTCTGGGCCTCGCCCGCCTCCCGGTGGTCTTCCCGGATCGCCAGCACCAAGCCGAGATCGGGGTGCACCCGCAGGTCGCCGTAGCGCAGCAGCGCGTCGCCGCTGGTGAGGGCCTGCACGGTGCCGTCGTCGTGACGCAGTTTCACTGTGGCGTCGGAGTCGTCGCAATAAACCAGCACCCCTGCCGCGCAGGAGTAGGCGCCGCCTCCGTACTCATTGACCCGGCTGCGCACTGATGCCGGTGCGGGGGTCAGTTCAGTGGGTTCGTCCCCGGTGGCCTGCCCCGGGCGCAGCCTCATCACCGTGATGCGGCCGTCCTGGTCGGGGATGGATTCGAGCCACAGCAGGTCGGGGCCGTCGCTGCTCAGTGCCGTCATCGATGCACCGCCCGCCACAACGTCGGCCAGGCCGATGGGGGAACTCCACGTCCCGGGTGTGGCGATCGTCGGGCCTGCGAGGGGGTTGCTCATGGCACCCAAGTTAGCGCAGGGGCACTGGGCCGATGTGCGCAGTGCTGCTGGACCAAGGCGGCAGAACTGCCGTTGAGTTGGGTGCCCGCCGTGAGATCCGGTCGTCGAGGGTGCCAGTGTCACAGGCGTGTGCTGTTGGCCTGCGTGTCGTGCTTCCCTGACCGGGCGGAGTTTCGCAAGTACGTCGACAAGGTCGCGTGGGAGTCCGAAGTCTGGTGCGCCGACCACCCGACCCACATGATCCACTACAACGGCGAACGCTTCCTTGGGCCTTACGCCTGAGCATCGAACGAGGAAACAGTGACCAACCCCGATACCAGTTTCACCGCCAGCTCTGTCCGACTACAGACCCTCCTTGAGAATGCGAAAGAGGGGCGACTTCAGCTGCCTGACTTTCAGCGCAGCTGGGTGTGGGACGAAGGGCGTATCCGGGGCCTGATTGCTTCCATTTCTCGGGGGTTTCCAGTTGGTGCC
>CAZJMO010000133.1:0-1885 GCA_964547085.1 uncultured Fibrobacteraceae bacterium
GAGCGGAACAGACAGCTTTTTGCATGATTCCCGTATATACGGGAGTGACACGTCCCTGTACCCGCGTATCCCCTCGTCTATCGTGAGCGCGAAAAGCTCGAAGTCGAATTTCTTCTGCAGCTCCTTTAGAAGATAGAGAAGGACTAGGGAGTCCTTTCCGCCCGAGACACCGCATGCTATAACGTCCCCGCGCTCGATAAGCTTGTTGAGGCGGATTGTGTCCTTGAACTTCTTGAAAAGCGTGCGGGAAAAGCATTTTTCGCGACCGGCGTGATGGCCGTCGTCGGCCTGCCGTTCCTGCTTTTGCCCGACACCATGCTCCAGGTCTTCGCGCTGGAACCGGCGGTGCTGGCGACCGGGCGGCAGGTCCTGCAGATCACGGCACTGGTCCAGGTCCTGGCGGCGGTGGGCCTGACCTTTGCGGGGGCGCTGCGCGGCGCGGGCGCCACGGTCCGGGTGATGCTCGTCGACGTGGGAACCGGGGCGGGCTTCATGCTTCCGACGGCCTGGCTGTTCGGCGTGGTCCTGGACGGCGGGTTGCTCGGCGCGTGGTGGGCGCTGGTGGCGTGGTTCGCACTCCACGCCGCGATCATGACCCGCCTGTTCATGGATCGCTCCTGGCTGCGCATCCGAATCTGAAAGACGCGTGCGCCGCGGCTCGCCAGACGCTACCATGCCCGGACCATATCCGGAGGTGACCGTGGTTCCGTTCGACACCGACAACGAGCGCCGCGTCCTGAGCGTGCGGCAGCTCAACGAATCCATTCAGACAGCGTTGCAGACCGTGTTCCCGGAACCGGTCTGGGTCAAGGGCGAGGTCCAGCGGCTGCCCCCCGACGCTGCACGTCGCAAGCATGTCTACTTCGAACTGCACGAGGGCGGCGACCAGGGCGCGGCGCGCTACCAGATTCCGACCGCGCTGCTCGGCTGGGACCGCGACCGGTTCGGCCTGGGCCGTTTCCTGGACGGCTCCGACCCGTCGTTCCGCCTCCAGGACAAGCTCGAGGTCTGCCTGCTCTGTCGTATCGATTTCTACCCGCCGTTCGGGAAGATCAGTCTGAAGGTGGTCGGCATCGATCCGGAGTTCTCGCTGGGCCAGCTCGAGGCCCGACGCCGCCGGGTGCTGGCGTGGCTCGAGCAGGAGGGACTGCTCGCGTTGAACCCGGCGCTGCCGCTGGCGGATCTGCCGCTGCGTGTGGGCCTGATCACCAGTCGGGGCAGCGCCGCGGAGCATGACTTCCGCACCGGCCTGGAGGCCAGCGGCTACCCGTTCGACGTGACCCTGGTCGACTGCCGCATGCAGGGTGACCAGACCGCGCCCCAGGAAACCGCCGCGCTCGACCATCTGGCCAGGCAGGACCTCGACGTGATCGTCGTCACGCGCGGCGGCGGTTCGCGCGCCGACCTGAGCTGGTTCGACCAGCAGGATCTGTGCGTGGCGGTGTCGCGGTGCTCGCGCCCGGTGATCACCGCGATCGGCCACGAGATCGACACCAGCCTGGCCGACCTCTGCGCGCACACGCGCTGCAAGACCCCGACCGCGGCGGCGGAGTTCCTGGTCGAGCGGGTCCGCAACTGGGACCTGCGCCTGCTGGCGGTCGGCGACCGCCTGGCGGGCGCGGCGCTGGCGCGTCTGGAGTCCGCGCAGGCCCGGCTCACCGCGTGCGACCACGTCGGCGCGGCGGCCGTGGGACGGCTGCGCGAGGCGGATCGACGGTTGCGCACCGTCGGCGCGACGCTCGAGGTCCGCACGGGCCGTGCGGTCGGTCGCCGGCAGCAGCAGTTGCAGCGCGTGGCGACCCAACTGGTCGGCGGGGTCCGCCAGCGGACGGCGGCGGGGAGGCGCCAGACCGACTATCTTGCCCGGCAACTGTCCCGCGAGGCG
>CAZJMO010000133.1:1895-2379 GCA_964547085.1 uncultured Fibrobacteraceae bacterium
CCCTGCGGACGGCGGCGTCATCGGCGCTGGCGACGCGCGCGCTGGCGGCGCCGGCCCGCAGGCTCGACGCGGTCGCCGGTGGCCTGTCGGCGCCGATCGATCGACGACTGCGGGACAGCACCGACCGGCTGGAATGGCTGGCCGAGAAGGTCCGGCTCCTGGACCCGGCGAGTCTGCTCGAGCGGGGATTCACCCTCACCGTGGACCGAAAGGGCCGGCCGCTGCGACGGGCGGCCGATGCGCGCCGGGGACAGGAATTGCGGACCCGTTTCGCCGACGGTGAGATCACCAGTATCGTGACCGGTTCGGGCGGCGCTGCGGCGCCGCGGAAACCAGGCCAGGGAGGACGACGTGGCGGAGAAGAAGATCCCGGTCAGCAAGCTCTCTTTTAGCGACGCGGTCGTCGAAGTGGAGTCCATCGTCGCGCGTCTGGAGAACGAGGAGATCGACATCGACGAGCTGGCCGGCGAGGTCCAGCGCGCCA
>CAZJMO010000133.1:2389-4554 GCA_964547085.1 uncultured Fibrobacteraceae bacterium
ACGTCGCGCTGCGCTATCCCTCGCGCAGCCTGAGCGCCGTCGCCGACCAGGCCGTCCGCGCCACGCCGTGAGGCGTGCCGCCGTGTGGACCGAAGAAGCGGTGCGACAGCCGACGTGGACGAACTGGCGGGCGAGGTCAAGCGCGCGGTCGAGTTGATCGCTGCGTGCCGGAAGCGGCTGGAAACGACCGACCGCGAGGTTCGCGACCTCGTGGCCAAGCTGGAACCGGACGAGGCTCCGGCGCCCGCAGTCGATGCGGACGTCGACGCGGACGTCCCGTTCTGACATGGCGCCGCTGATCACTGTCGACCGTCTGACCAAGGAATACCGGCTGACCCGGAGGCGCGAAGGCGTGTTCGGCGGCCTGGTCGATCTTGTGCGCCCGCGCAAGCGCGTCCTGCGCGCCGTCGACGAGGTTTCGTTCGAGATCGACCAGGGTGAGATGGTGGGCTACATCGGCGCCAACGGCGCCGGCAAGACCACCACCATCAAGATGCTCACCGGCATCCTGACGCCGACGGGAGGAGAGGTCCGCGTGGGCGGCCTGGTGCCGTACCGCCAGCGACAGAGCTACACGCGGCATATAGGCGTCGTGTTCGGACAGCGCACGCAACTGTGGTGGGATCTTGCGGTGGTCGAGAGCTTCCGGTTGCTGCAACGCATCTATGAGGTGCCGGAGGATCGTTACCGGCAGCAGATGTCGTTCTTCGACGACCTGCTCGGCCTCGAGGAATTCATGCACCAGCCGGTGCGCAAGCTGAGCCTCGGGCAACGCATGCGCTGCGATCTGGCGGCGTCGTTGCTGCACGAACCGAAGGTGCTGTTCCTGGACGAGCCGACGATCGGTCTGGACGTGGTGGCCAAGGAGAACGTCCGGGATTTCCTGCGCAGCGCGCGCGACGAACTCGGCGTCACGGTCATCCTCACCACGCACGATCTGGGCGACATCGAGCAGCTCTGCCGGCGGATCATGATCATCGACCACGGAAAGGTGCTGTACGACGGCGAGCTGGACGCGTTGCGGCGCGCGCCGGGGCATCGGCTGCGCCTGTGCCTGGACCTGGCCGAACCGGTGTCGGCCTCGACGCTGTCCGGTCTGACGAGCGATCTGCCGCTCCGCTGGGAGAGCGACGGCGACGGCCCCGAGGCGCCTGTCCATCGCCACTGCGCGCTCTTTTCGCGCGCCGAGATCAACGCTGCGACCATCCTGACTCGCGTGCTGTCGGCGCATCGCCTGCGCGACATGGCGCTCAGCGAACCGGCCATCGAGGATGTCGTCCGGCGCATCTACCGCGACGGCCTGGTCACCACGCAGGCGGCCGACCATGACTGAGCGTGCGCTGGTCGCCCCGCCGGTCGTCGGCTCACTGGCGCCGTGGCGCCGCGACCGCCGCGCGAGCCTGCGGCTCTACGTCGGCTTCGTGCGGCTGGCCTTCCTGAAGCTTCTCGCCTTCCGGCTGCGCTACTACACCGGAGTGGTCAGCTACACCATCTTCGTCGCCGGCAACGCGTATCTCTACGGCGCGCTCTTCGCCAGCCGCCCGGAGATCGCCGGCACGGTCGAGATCGGCGGTCTGACGCTGCCGGAGATGATCACCTACATCGCCGTGGCGTGGATTGGCCGCAGCTTCACCTTCAACAACATCGACCGCACGCTCGCCTACCAGATCCAGCGCGGCGAGATCGCCATGCAGCTGATCAAACCGTTCCATGTCCAGACGGTCATGATGTTCGAGGCGGTGGGCGAGGCGGCGTTCCGCATCCTGCTGTTCACGCTGCCGATCATGGCGGTCGTCATCCCGGTCTTCCATCTCCAGGGACCGCCCACGCCCGACCTCTACGCGTGGACGCTGCTGAGCTTCGTGCTGGCGCTCATCGTCGGCAGCCAGTTGAATTTCCTGACCGGCTGTCTGGCGTTCTACCTCAAGAACATCACCGGCGTGATCCGGGCCAAGCACATCAGCATGGATTTCCTGTCGGGCGTGCTGGTGCCGTTCACCTTCTCGATGCCGCCCAGCAAGCTGATCCAGATCGACATCGATCCCTCGGAGATCGGCCGCAACTATCCGGCGGAATACGGCATCCTCGGCGATGCGCGCGCCAGCCTGGAATTCCTGATCGAGGCCGCGCGGCCGCGGCTGAACCCAGGGCGCAACATCGCGCCC
>CAZJMO010000133.1:4564-8935 GCA_964547085.1 uncultured Fibrobacteraceae bacterium
CCTGGGCAAGCGCACCGGGCCCGACCTCGCCGCCGCGCTGCTGACGCAGGCCGCCTGGGCGATCGGACTGTTCATCCTGGGACGTTGGCTTTGGGCCCGGGCCGTGCGCCAGGTGACCCTGCAGGGAGGTTGATCGTGCCGCGCTTCGCCGCAGTCCTGATCTTGCTGACAATCCTGGTTTCCGGCGGCTGCGGTCGCGACGATCATGCGCGGACGCCGCGTGCCGACACCTACGCGGCCTGGCGTCCTCTGCTGGCGGCCGAGATGGCCGGGGCCGGCGTGGACCGGCCGGACGACCTCTACAAGTTTTTGCATCAGGCGGTGATGGGACCGGCGCACGCGGTGCCCGACGTCGCGCACGCCCGCCGGTGGATCGCCCGCGAGTGGGCCGAGGCGCGGGGACTTCCCGTCGCTGGCCGGCCGCCGTTGCTCGCGCCGCTGCGGCCCGACGGCCGCCTCGTCCGGATCGATCTGGTGCGGTTGCGCCTTCTCGTGGCGGCCGCCGGGCCGGATGCGGAGACAGCCGCGATGGACACGCTGGCGGCGGTCTTCGCGCGCACGGCGCGTCGATGGGAGCGTCGGCCGGAGGCGCTGGGGCGGATCTGGGGGCAGGCGGTGGCCGACACGGCGTTGTGGCGCGGGCGGATCGCCGGCATCGACCTCGCCCACCTCGATCGCGAGGTCCGCCCTGACTGGCCAGCCGTGCACCACAGCGACAGCTACCGTGTGCGCCGGGCGCCGCACTATCGCGTCGTCGATCCGGCGCTGCTGCCGGCGGCCTGGTGCCGACAGGAGGCATCGCGGTGAGCCCTCCGACGCCGACATCCGTCCTGTCCCCGGAACCACGGCGCTCGCGCCCGGCCAGGATCGCGCGGCAGGCCAGCATCATCGCGGCATATTTCGCCCAGTTCCTCAAGATGCGTCTGGCCTACCGCGTGGATTTCCTGGTGGATCTGGGCGCCAACCTGTTCGCCATCGGCGTGCAGCTGGCGACGCTCACGGTGCTGTTCAGCAAGGTGCAGGCGCTCAAGGGCTGGAGCTTCGAGGAGGTCCTCTTCATCTACGGTTTCAGCCTGTTGCCGCTGGGGCTGTTCAACCTGGTGAGCGTCAATCTCTACCGTTTCTCCGACCGCTACATCGCCGACGGCAACCTGGACCGCGTGCTCCTGCGGCCGATCAATCCGCTGGCGCAGGTACTCTTCGAATCGTTCCACGTCTCGGGTCTCAACGAGATCATGCTCGGCGCCGGGCTCATGGTCTGGGCGGGCCGCGCCCTGGGGCTGCCGCTGGCGCCGGTCGACGTGCTGGTGCTGCTGATCGTGGTGCCGGCCGCGGCGGTGGTGTACATGTCGGTCTTCCTGGGGCTGACCGCGGTGTCGTTCTGGCACGAGGACCGCATGGGCCTGGCGCCGCCGGTCTACAACGTGATCCGTTTCGCACGCTATCCCTTGACCATCTACGGTCGGGGAGTGCAAGCTTTCCTCACGTTCGTGCTGCCCTTCGCCTGGGTGGCCTACATGCCCGCGACGTGGTTCGTCGGCGGGCCCGATGTCCGGCGTTTCGCGCTCCTGACGCCCGTGGTGGCGTTGCTCGTGGCGGCGCTGGCCTACACGGTCTGGCGTGCCGGCCTGAGCCGGTATTCCAGCACCGGAAGTTGAGAGGGGACGACCATGCGACGATTCCTGGTGTCGGCGGCCGTGCTCGCGGCGGTGTCGGCGATGGTGATGCCGGCGGCTGCTTCGGATTTCTGCGGCGGCAACGGCGTGGTGAAGCTGTCGTTCGTCGAGGGGCCGGACCTGCAGCCCGTCGTCGTCGCCGATCCGGATTCCATGGGCCTGACCGTGGTCCAGGTGTGGGCCGTGCTCGACGAAGTGGAAGGGCCCGGCGGCGTGTTCCTGGCGCTGGGCGGCTTCGAGCTCGAACTGCGGATCACCGGCGCCGAGCCCGTGTTCGTGGAGAAGGCCTGCCTGTTCCCGCATCGCGACATCGGTCAGCGGCCGACGCAACTGTGGGTGGGCGCCTCGGAGGGAGCGCCGATCGAGGACGGACGCGTGTCGCTCTGTCGCTGGAAGGTCGGCTTCGCGGGCGAGCCGCGTGACGTGCGCTTCGACCTCGACCCCGCCGGGCTGATCAGCTGCGACCGCGTCGACGGCTGTCCGGGCAGCGGCGCCAGCGCGCTCTACGTCGGCTGGCTGGACTCGCGGCAGGAGGGGTTCATCTTCTCGGCCGGTTGCGCGCCGGCGGTGCTCAACGCGGTCGGCGAGCCGGACCTGGCGCCGATTCCGACCAAGGTCGGATATGCCGACATCGGTGTCTTCACCGCGCGCGAGACCGTTCGCTGAGCGACACCGGACCGACAGCAAACGAAAGGGGCGCCCGGCGGCGCCCCTTCTTCATGTCCGGGAATCGGAACGGATCAGTGCGTCGGATCCATGCAGATCTCCATCAGCACGCCAAGCGAGCTCTTGGGGTGCAGGAAGGCGATCTGCTTGCCGCCGGCGCCGGTGCGGGGCGTCTCGTCGAGCAGGCGCATGCCGGCGTCGCGGCAACGCTGCATCACGGACTCGACGTCCGCGGCCGCGAACGCGATGTGGTGCAGGCCGGGGCCCTTCTTCTCGATGAACTTGGCGATGTTGCAGTCGTCGCTCATCGGGGCGAGCAACTCCACGTGACCGACCGCGCCGGTGCGGTCCAGCTTGAGCATGGCCACCTTGACCTTCTCGCTGGGAACCTCTTCGAGGCGCTCGAGCTCGAGGCCCATGAGGTCGCGATACAGGGTGAGGGCCTCGTCCAGGTCGCGCACCGCGATGCCGATGTGATCGACGAATCCAGCGGTGCCGGCGGGCAGTTCGGGAATGTTGGTCATGGCTGTTCCTCCACGGTTGGCAGCGACACGCGGCCAATTAACGTCCTGGACGCGCCCACGGCAAGCGAGGGTTGCCCCGCCGCCGGACGATCGCGTATCATGCGCCACGCACGACATGAACCGGTCCGACAACGCCCCGCGAGGAGGAACCCATGGATCCACGGAACCACACGCTGGCCCGCCAGCTGATCAACTACAGCGTCAAACTCCAGCCCGGTGAGAAGGTCTACCTCGAGATCAAGGGCCTGCACGCCCTCGATCTCGGCAAGGCCCTGATCAAGGCCGCGACCGAGGCCGGCGGCGTACCCTTCTGGTACTACAACGACGAGGAACTGAGCCGCCAGTTCATCAAGTACGCCGGTCGGGAGCAGTTCGAGGCGTGGGGCAAGTTCCATCGTCCGATCATGGAAGCCGTCGACGCCTACATCGCCGTCCGGGGCTCGACCAACCCGTTCGACCTCGGCGATGTCGCCGCCGAGCGCATGAAGTGGCACGACAAGGCCTACTGGGACGAGGTCCATGTGCCGGTGCGGCTGAAGAAGAAGTGGTGCGTGCTGCGTTACCCGAACCCGGCGATGGCGCAGCTGGCGGAGAAGCCGACCGAGGAATTTGCCGACTTCTACTACGACGTCTGCTGCCTCGACTACGAGAAGATGAGCTGCGCCATGGATCCGCTCGCCGAACTGATCGAGAAGACCGACAAGGTGCACGTGACCGGTCCCGGCACCGATCTGCGCTTCAGCATCAAGGGGCTGCCCGCGGTCAAGTGCGACGGCGGCCGCAACATTCCCGACGGCGAGGTCTACACCGCGCCGGTCAAGGACAGCATGAACGGCGTGATCACCTACAACGCCGCCACCATGCACGGGGGCGTGAAGTACCAGAACATCCGCTTCGAGATCGAGAACGGGAAGATCGTCAAGGCGACCTGCGACGGCGACGACGACAAACTCAACAAGGCGCTCGATGTCGACGAGGGTGCGCGCTACTTCGGCGAATTCGCGCTCGGCGTCAACCCGTACATCACCAAGCCCATGCTCGACACGCTCTTCGACGAGAAGATCGGCGGCAGCTTCCATCTGACTCCGGGCAACGCCTACGACGCCGCCTTCAACGGCAACAAGTCGGCGTTGCACTGGGACCTGGTCAACATCCAGACCCCTGACTGGGGCGGCGGCGAGATCCGTTTCGACGATGTGGTGATCCGCAAGGACGGCCTGTTCGTGCTGCCGGCGCTGGAAGGTCTCAATCCCGACAACCTGAAGTAGGAGCGACAACGATGACGAGGGGCATCCGGGGGATCGTGCTGTCGATCATGCTGGCCGTGGCCGCGGTCTCCGCGGCCGCGGCCGAAGAAGAGGCGGCGCCGCGCTGGGGCGTCGGCTGGCTGGGAATGGATTCGGCTCCGACGGTGCGTCTGCGACTGGGCGACTGGCAGATCGGGCTCGCCGCGCGGCCCAATGACGATTTGAACTATGTCGAAAAGTGGGCGTGGTCGTCCTACG
>CAZJMO010000134.1:0-8882 GCA_964547085.1 uncultured Fibrobacteraceae bacterium
GTACAACTCGCCGCGCACTTTCCACACGGGATCGAAGTGGACCCGCGACAGCGCGGTCAAGACGGGCTCCGGTTCGTCGGCCAGGCGCCCGAGCGCGCGGACGGCGGCCATGCGGACCTCGAAGCTGACGTCGCCGCAGAGTCCGCAGAGCCGGTCGACCAGTCGGCTGCGGTCGGGCATCTCCAGCTTGCCGTTGCAGATCGCCGTGGTCAGGGCGGCCTCGACGCGCGTCTCGTAGTAGTCGTCGGTCAGGCCGTGGTCGAGGAGGTCGGCGAATGCGGCGGGCGGGAGCGCCGCGGGGCCGAGGCCGCGCAGACCCTTGAAGGCGTCGCGGCGGACCATGGGGACGTCCCCGGTCGCCAGGGCGGCGAGCACACCGGCGGCGTCGCGGTAGACGGCCAGACCGGCGATGCGGCAACCGCGCGCCCGCTTGATCCAGGCTCGGCCGGCGAGCAGGCCGTCGATCTTGCTGAGCATGAGTTCGCGTTCGGTGGCGTCCAGGGGGCGCGCGGCCTCGGTCGACACCTTCTGCAGGAGGCGTTCCATGCCGATCGCATCGAGTCCCATGACCCGGTCCTGCGGTGCGTCGGCGGGGATCGCGGGTTGCGGCCGCGGGCCGTCGCCGAGCAGGTGGGCGGCGCAGTCGGCGAGCAGCGACCGGGCGTCGGTGGTGATCAGTCCCGCGGCGGCGGCGGCCATGCGGTCGCGGCGTTCGGGGTCGTCGAACAGTTCCTGGATCAGCCGCGCCAGGCGGTCGCCGGCGACGAAGGGGACGGCCGAGCCGCCGGCCGTCGGGTCGAGGCGTTCGTAGAGCACGCGGCAGGCGCCGGCGCGTTCGAGCAGCCGGGCGTTGCGCACCTGATGGTCGCCCGGCAGGTTGGCCTTGGGGATGACGACCGCGGGCAGGCCCTGGGCGCAGACCTCCATGAGCGAGCCGGCGCCGGCGCGGCAGAGCACGAGGTCGGCGGCGGCGTAGCAGTCGGTCATGGTGTCGATGAAGTCGAGGCGCCGGTAGCGCGGGTGCTCGAGCAGCGCGGGGTCGAGTTCGCGCAGGCGTTGTTCGACATCCTGGAAGCCGTGGTACTGGCCCGGCGCGGGCTTGCGGCCGAACGGGCGGCCGCAGCCGTGGATGATCCAGATGTCGTCGCGGGACAGCAGGGTCGGCGCCGCGTCGCACAGCGCGCGGTTGAGCGTGCGGGCGCCCTGGCTGCCGCCGAAGGCGAAGACCACGTGGGCGTCGGCGGGAATGCCCAGGGAGCGGCGCGCGACGTCGCGGTCGCCCGTGGCGCAACTGCGCCGCACCGGGTAGCCGACGTAGAGGCCCTTGCCCGGCGGCAGTTCGCGCAGGGTCTCGGGAAACGACACCGCCACCATGTCGGCGAAGCGCGCGGCGAGGCGGTTCAGTCGTCCCAGGTGGGAATTCTGTTCGTGGACCAGGAGCGGGGCGCCGCCGAGGTGCAGGCCGCGCAGCAGCGCGTTGGCCAGGACCACGGGCGCGGCCACGTAGCCGCCGGTGGCGACGATGAGGGACGGCCGGTGACGCAGAAGGATGCCCAGGGCCATCACCACGCCGCGGCCGACGCTCCAGGCGAACGGGATCAGGCCCGGGCCCGGCGCGGGCAGACCCCGGCTGGTGACCCGCGACAGCGGCAGCCCGGCGGCAGGCGCCATGACGCCCTCGGCACGGTCGGCGAGCCCGACGTAGCGCATGTCCGCATCTGGATATCGTTCAGCGAGAGCTCCGGCGGCGGCGAGCGCCGGGGTGACGTGTCCGCCGGTGCCGCCCCCGGTCAACAGGAACCGTCTGGGCATATCCACCTCCGTGTGGCCGTTTGCGGGCATAGTGGCACGGAAAAGGCCGCGGCGCAACCGGCGGTGCACGTTCAGGATTGTCCGTGCCGGCGCGGGCGAGGTCGTGCTTGACGAACCGGCGTTCGGGAAGATATTCGAGTCTCATCCGACTCGTGGGAGGAATGTCCGTGCATATCGTGTCCTGGAACGTCAACGGCCTGCGGGCCTGTCTGCGCAAGGGCGGCGGCCGATGGCTGGCCGACTGCGGCGCCGATGTCCTCTGTCTGCAGGAGACCCGCGCCATGCCCGAGCAGGTCGACCTCGAGCTGCCGGGCTACACCGGCTACTGGAATCCGGCCGAGAAACGCGGCTACAGCGGCGTGGCGGTGTGGACGCGTCGGGAGCCGCTGACGGTGACGCGCGGCCTCGGCATTGCCGAGCTGGACACCGAGGGACGCGTCCTGACGCTCGAGTTCGAGGATCTGTACGTGGTGACGGTCTACACCCCGAACGCGCAGCGGGAGCTGACGCGCCTGGATGACCGGCAGCACCGCTGGGATCCGGAGTTCCTGGCCTACGTGCAGCGCCTGGACGCGATCAAGCCCGTGGTCTTCTGCGGCGATCTGAACGTGTCGCACAAGGAGATCGACCTGGCCAATCCGGGGCCCAACCGGGGCAACGCCGGCTTCACCGACGAGGAGCGCGCCGGCTTCGACCGGATCCTCGCCGGCGGGTTCGTCGACAGCTTCCGCGAGTTCGAGACCGGCGGCGGACACTATTCCTGGTGGAGCAACCGCAAGGGCGTGCGCGAGCGGAACATCGGCTGGCGGCTCGACTACTTCCTGGTGTCCCGGAAGGCGCGGCCGCGGCTCGAGGCCGCGGCCATCCACGCGGAGGTCATGGGGTCGGATCACTGCCCGGTGTCGGTTCGGTTGGGCTGATCGGCGGGGCGGGCAGGCGCAGGTCGTCGGCGAACTGTCCGAGCCAGCAGAGGTCGTAATACCGCAGCGCCGCGAATATCGGCAACTGCACGACCGCGCCCAGATACGGCACGGCCATCACCAGGAAGCCCACGCAGCAGGTGATCAGTCCGAAGACCGTGACGACGATCGCCGTGGCCAGGTGGAGCAGGAATTTCACGAACGCCACGGCCACGAACGCGCCGGGATGCGCCTCGAAGAGCCGGCGGAACGCGCGCCAGGCCGGGATCACCGTCAGGCCGCGGCGGTGCATGAGCACCGTCACGAACGCGTCGCCGTAGAAGTGCACGAACGCGAGAATCACGATCACCGTGAAGGTCAGCACGCCCAGCAGCATCCAGCTCAGGATCGAGCCGGGGCCGTCGAAGCCGCTGCCGGTGAGCACGCCGAACAGGCCGGCGAAGAAGGCCAGCGGTGCGAGAATCACGATCAACAAGACGTAGTATGCCAGTTTCCAGAGGAAGAACGAGTCGCCCTGGCGCGCGAACCGTGTCCAGTGGCGTCCGATCGCGTGATCCTGCGCGGTCAGGTTCTCCAGCCAGACGAATCGGGCGCGGCAGCTGACCCACAGCAGCGTCACGGCCACCAGCAGCACCGCGATCGCCAGCGCCATGATCAGCAATACCGCCAGTCCGGAGGGAAGGACGCCGTGCACCGCTTCGGCCACGCTGTCGGCGGCGCCGCCCCAGTCGCCGTCGCGCAACTTCAACTGCATGCCCGGATCCGAGCCGGCCGCCGAACCGCCGGCCTGCCCGAGATGGATCAGCCAGGCGACGAATCCCAGCGTGAACCAGCGACCGAGGTTGAAGGGCCGCAGCAGCAGGCTCTGTGTCCGCTGCAACGCATCCTCGAGCGGTTGTCGGAATCGGATCGGCATCTTTGACTCCATCCGTCGGTGAGGGGCGCGCCCAGGGCGGCCGGTGATCGGTCGTTTCTACACCGGGCAGGGGTTCATCATTCACCATCGGCGCGACGCTGTCGCGTGTTCCCCGTCGCGGCGAGTATTCCCTGCCGGTCCGAAAGTTGCAACTCCCGTCCGAATCCCGCTGTCGTGTTGCAACTCGGGCTCTCGCCAGGCTGGACATCCTCGGTGACCTTGCATAACGCCACATTGCACCTCTCGATTCTCGGCGGACTGGCGGCTCTCATGCTGGCGGTCTCGCCCTCTTTTGCGGCGGGCGACGCCGCGCCGGACACGGTCGTTCATAGGGTCCGCGCCGGCGACACGCTCAACCAGTTGTCGGTGACCTATCGCGCCCGCGCCGGCTGGTACGGCCAGGCCGACTGCCTGGCCGCCATCCGCGGCGCCAACGGCCTCCAGGAGAGCAACTTGCTGCGCATCGGCCAGCGCCTGAGCATCCCCGTCCATCACGACCGCGACCCGATCCGCGCCCGTCGTCCCACGCGCGACGGCGGCGATCTGCGAGGACTCTACCTGCCCGGCCCGATCTGCGGCTATCAGGCCGTCTTCGCCCGTATCGACAGCTTCACCGCCGCCGGCGGCAACGGCGTGGTCTTCGACGCCAAGGACATCGACGGCGGCGTAGGCTTTCGCAGCCGGCACCCGCTGGCGGTCTGGGGCAAGCGGCGACCGGCCCCGGTGATCCCCGACCTCGACCAGTTCGTACGGCTCCTGCACGACCGCGATCTCTGGGTCGTGGCGCGGCTGGCGCTCTTCCTGGACGGTGAACTGGGCAGCCGGCGACCGGATCTGGCGCTCACCGGCCCCGACGGCGAGCCCTGGGTCGAACGCGGCTGCGTCTGGATCGACCCCGCCGACGACGAGGTCGGCGACTACTACCGCGCGCTGGCCGTGGAACTGGCGCAGGCCGGTGTGGACGAGGTCCAGGTCGACTACGTGCGCTACCCCACCAACGGCTGGCGCGGTGACTGGCAGGGCGACCTGGCCACGACGGCCGCCCGCCGGCGCGAGGTGATCACCGGTTTCGTCGCCGCGCTGCACGACACGCTCGGTGCGCTCGACTGCCGGCTCTCCGCCGACGTCTTCGGCATCATGGCCTGGGATCGGACGGCGGACCTGGCGCTCACCGGACAGCACGTGCCGAGCCTGGCGCCGCATCTCGACGCGGTCTGCCCGATGATCTATCCCTCGCACTTCGGACCCGGTTTCGAGGGGCTGGAGAATCCCGGCGACCATCCCGAGTACGTCATCGCCGCCGGGGTGCGCCGTTTCCGGGAACAGGCGGGTCCGACGCTCCGGGTCCGACCGTGGCTGCAGGCGTTCCCGTGGCGGGTCAGCCGCTACGACGCAGCCTACGTGGAGACGCAGATCACGGCCGCGAACGACGCCGGCGCCGCTGGCTGGTGCCTGTGGAATCCCGCCGGTCTGTACGACGTCGCGCGCGCCGCGCTGCCCGACGGTCGCCCGGAACTCCCGGCGCCGCCGGTGGTTGCGGCGGTCGCGCCGACGGCCGAGCGCGACGAGCGGATTCCCGCGTACTCGGGCGGCGGCCGCGTTCTCGACATCGGTCGCGACGGGCTGTTGATCCGGTTTCCCAGCCCGATGTACCGGCCCGCCCCTTGACCGCAGGGACGTTTGGGGCCAGTGTTGGTTGACGCTCCAGTCGGATCGTCGACCTTCTGGCCCTGACCCCGCGGCCACCGGCGCCGCAACACCGATTTGAACACCTATCTGCGCATGGTCCGCCGAGTACGCCCCTACGTGGCCCAGGTGGTCGCGTCGGTGCTGCTGACGTTTGTCTTCGCCCTGCTCTCCAGCGCCACCATCCTGCTGGTGATGCCCATGTTCAAGGCGCTGTTCAGCAGCGGCGACCCGACCGCCGCGAGCGGCGCGGACATGTTGTCGTCGATCGAGAATTTCGGGGTCAAGGCCCGCCTCGACCGCCTGTACGCCGGCTTCGAGGCTTGGTTGCTACAGGGTGACCAGATGCGGTCGCTGCAGCGCGTGGTCGTGATGGTGTTCCTGGCGTTCATGGCCAAGAACATCCTGCAGTACATGAGCACGGTGCTGACCAACTGGATCGGCCTGCGCTTGATCAAGGACCTGCGCGACGACGTCTACGCCAAGTTCCTGGCCGTGCCCCTCGGCTTCTACCACCGTTACCGCGCCGGCGAGTTGATCAGCCGCGCGACCAACGACGTCCAGATCGCCAACAAGACCATCAACGTCAGCTTCACCAACCTGGTGCGCGACCCGGCCCAGATCGTGGGCTATCTGGCGGTCTGCCTGTGGATCAGTTGGCAACTGACGCTGCTGGCGCTCCTGGTGCTGCCGCTGACCATCGTCGTGGTCGTCACCATCGGCAAGCATCTGCGCCGTTACAGCCACCGGCAGCAGGAACGGATGGCCGACCTCACCAGCGTCCTGCAGGAGACGGTCTACGGCATCCGGGTGGTCAAGGCCTTCGCGATGGAACGTTTCGAGCAGAACAAGTACCTGCGCGAGAGCGAACGGCTGTTCGGCGACATGTTCAAGATCGCCCGCATGCAGCGGCTCAGTTCGCCGCTCTCCGAGCAACTCACCATGTTCGTCGGCGCGGTGATCCTCTGGTACGGCGGGCGGCAAGTGTTCCTGGCCGAGGCGATGGCTCCCGAGGCGTTCCTGACGTTCCTCGGCGCGCTGTTCAGCATGGTCCATCCGATCAAGGAACTGAGCCAGGTCAACAACGCGATCCAGGAGGGCATGGCCGCCGCCGACCGTCTCTTCGAGGTTCTCGATACCGTGCCCGAGACCCACGCCGAGCAGGGCAAGCCGGATCTGCCGGCGGTGCGCGGCAGGGTCGAGTTCGAGGGCGTCGACTTCCAGTACCTGCCGGGCGAACCGGTGCTGCGCGGCATCGATCTGGTGGCCGAGGCCGGCGAGGTCGTGGCGCTGGTGGGCAGCAGCGGGGCCGGCAAATCCACGCTCGTCGACCTCATCCCGCGATTCTACGACCCGCAGCAGGGGCGCGTCCTGATCGACGGTCGCGACGTGCGCGAGGTCACGCTGGCGTCGTTGCGCAGCAGCCTGGGAATCGTCACCCAGGAGGTCATCCTCTTCAACGACACCGTCCGCAACAACATCGCCTACGGCCTCGGCGACGTCCCGCAGGACGGCGTGGAGGCAGCCGCCCGCGCGGCCAACGCCCATGAATTCATCGAGCGCATGCCCCACGGTTACGACACCCGCATCGGCGATCGCGGCACCAAGTTGTCGGGCGGCCAGCGACAGCGCCTGAGCATCGCGCGGGCCATCCTCAAGAACCCGCCCATCCTGATCCTCGACGAGGCCACCAGCGCGCTCGACACCGAGAGCGAACAGCTGGTCCAGGAGGCGATCGACCGCCTCGTCCGCGACCGCACGACCTTCGTGATCGCGCACCGCCTGAGCACCATCCGCAGCGCCGACCGCATCTATGCGCTGAAGGACGGCCGCGTCGTGGAGGCGGGCAACCACGATCAGTTGCTGGCCCGCGGCGGTGTCTACGCCGACCTCTACAACCTGCAGTTCCGCGTCCAGGAGCGCTGATGACGGCGCCGCGCGGCCTGCTCGTCGTCAACACCAGCGAGAGCTGGGGCGGCAACGAGCAGTGGGCGCTCCAGACCGCCGCAGGGCTCGCTGCGCGCGGCGTCCGCGTCCGTTTCGTCTGGAGCGGCGAGGCGGTCGGTGAACGCGTGCGCGGCGCGGGGCTGGACCATCGGCGACTGCGCCTGCGGGGGGACGGCGACCTGGCCGGCGTGCTGCGTCTGCGCCGGGAGATCGTGCGGCTGCGGGCCGACGCGGTCCTGCCGACGCGCTGGCGCGAGTACCTGCTCGGCGGTGTCGCCGCCCGGCTTTCCGGACCATCCCGACCGCGGGTGGCGCTGCGCCTGGGCCTGCGCCTGGTGCCGCGCGACGACCTCAAGCGCCGCCTGATCTTCCACCTCGCCGACCGCGTGATCGTCAACGCGCCGGAGATTCGCGCGGCGCTCCTGGAGCGTCCCTGGATCGACCCGACGCGGGTGACGGTCGTGCTCAACGGCGTCGACCTCGATCTGTGGCGTCCCCGCTGGGAACCCGCGACGGTTGCCGCGGGAAAGGCGTTCCGCCGCGAACTGGATATCGCGCCGGACGCGCCGCTGGTGCTGAACGTGGGCGCCTTGACTCCGCAGAAGGACCACGCCGGCCTGCTGCACGCCGCCGCGGCGCTGCGAAAGAGGATCCCCGGCGTGAAAGTGCTGATCCTGGGCGAGGGATTCCTGCGGCCCGGGCTCGAGGACCTGCGGCGGACCCTCGGTCTGGAGGACACCGTCCTGTTGCCGGGATTCCGCGTGGACGTGCGCGCGGCCATGGCCGCGGCCGACCTCTTCGTGCTCGCCAGCGACAACGAGGGGATGGCGCGGGTACTCGTCGAGGCCGCCGCCAGCGGCCTGCCGGCCGTCGCCACGGACGTTTCGGGAACGCGGGCGTGCGTCGAGGACGGCCGCACCGGGCGTGTCGTCCCACCGGCGGATCCGGCGGCGCTCGCCGAAGCATGCGCGTCTCTGCTGGGCGATCCGGGCGATCTGTCGGCGATGGGCCGCCGTGCGCGGCAACTCGCCGAACAGCGCTTCGACCAGACGCGCATGCTCGATCAGACCGCCGCCGTGCTCTTCGGCGACACGACCGAGACGGTCTGAACTCAATTTTTTCCCGCCGCTGCCGATCACTCCATGGAGCTTTCTCTGGCTTTCCGGAAAGGGTCGTCATGGTTGTGTTGGAACAACTCGTCTTCGGGCCGCGCGCCGGCGGTGGGAGCGGTCGTGAGATCCTCGGCAATTCGCCCGGCGTCAGCCGCGAGTGCGCGCAGGAAATCGTCCATCTGTGCGAGGGCTGGGGCGCGATTCCCGCGGGGGGATTGCGCCGGCGGGTGCTGCTGTCTTTTCCGCTGGAGGCGCGTCTGTCCGCCATGCCGGGCCCGCTGTACGCGGTCATTCGCGTGGCGCAAGGGTTGAAGCCTGTCTATCACGCCGTTGTGCTGAGTCGCACGGATTACGTGGAATTCGGGCTCAATCCGTTCTCGGTGGAACAGGAGGACGTGTTCCTCGAGCAGTGGAGCGCGGGCGAGGAGTTGCCGCGGCGGAACCTCGAACCGGGGTCGATGGCGCCGGTCGTCGCGCCGCCGCCGGCCG
>CAZJMO010000135.1:0-8858 GCA_964547085.1 uncultured Fibrobacteraceae bacterium
ATCGCCATCGTTCGATTTCCATTCCGCAAGTATTTGCGGGATAGGGACTTTCTCGAAAAGGGCTCTCCTGGCATGATCCCACCTTATTCACGGTCTAGCTCTTAAAACAAGGTAGGCGTGCCCTTAAGCCTGTGGTATAAACGGATTTACCAGAATCTGTTAACCCCACAGGAGGAACACGCCATGGGTGAAATGATCTCACAGCCCACCTTCGATTTCAACCGCGCAATTCGCGTCGAGGTTCGTCCCGAAAGAGTGTCCGCCGACGGCGGCGCGGTGCTCATCCGCGAGATCATGCACAGGCTCAAGATCGATCGCTGGCTGGGCAACCACCTGATCGACTTCCGCCGCGAAGAGTTGGTCACTCACCCGTGGCTAGAACTGTTGCGCACCAAGCTGATCCTGCTGTGCCAGGGTTGGCGCGACAACGACGATGCCGACTTCCTACGCCATGACCCCGCCCTGAGGCTGGCCGTCTCCGAACGCCGCGGTGACGCGGCCCTGTTCCCCGGCCCCGAGGCCGCCGGCGATGGCAGCAAGAATCCATCCCGTCCAGAGGGTCTGGCCTCGCAGCCGACGCTGTCCCGCCTTGTCGATGCCGTGGCCGCGCCCGATCATGCCGTGGAAGACGGTGATCGCCTGGCCGGTCGGCAGCGCGCGTCCGATCGCCTGCATGAACGGCGGCGTGATCTCCAGCGGCCACCAGAGTCCGCCCAGTGCGGGAAGGCCCAGCCCCAGGGTCATGCCCATCCCGTCCGCCTGACCGCCCGTCCGCGTGACCGTGCCCAGCAGCAGGCCGGCCGCCGAGCTGAACGCCACGAACAGCCCGACCACGAGCACCAGGCACCCCGGACTCGGGCCATAGTCGATATGGAACAGGACACTGTTCGCCCCCAGGAGTATCGCGGCCTGGAGCAGGCCGACGGTCACTCCGGCCAGGAAGAAACCGGCCACCAGATCGGCGGTCGACGCGTGCGTCAACCGCAACCGGTCGAGCGTGCGGTGGCGACGTTCGAAGACCAGGTCCTTGGCGCTCATGAGCAGGAACATCAGCACGAACATGAGCATGTACGACGGTCCCGAGTGCTGCGCCGCCTCGGTCAGCACGAGATCCTCGTTCCGGCTCTGGCCCAGCCGCTCGACATCCAGGGTCACGCGGGGATCGGCCAGCAGGCTGTCGTAGACCGCGGCGTGGAACGCGGGCGCGCGCGTGGGATCATCGCCAGCGGTCGGATCGACCAGGGTCAACGCCGCGGCGCGGACGGCGGCGTGTGCGTACGACGCCTCGAACGCCCGGCGGACGCGCTGGCTGCTCTCGCGGTCGCTGTCGTGGTAGAACTGCAAGGCTGGCGCCAGGCCTGCGTCCAGGCTGTCCGCAAAACCCTCACCGATGAGCAGGGCCCCGGAGACCCGGCGTTCCTCGAGCAGCGACCGCGCCCTCTCCGCCGTCGCGGTGGTATCGCGACGCACCAGGACGAAGTCCGCGTGATCGGACAGGTCGTCGAGCATCGCGGTGACCGCCTCGCCGCCTTCGGCCGCTCCGTAGACGATGAACGTGTACCTCGCGTCGGCCCCGGTCGACCAGCTGCCCATGAGTTTCCCCATCAGTCCCGAGAAGACCAACGGCATCACGATGAGCCAGATCAGGTTGGCGCGGTCGGCCGCCACACGACGCAGACGCATGCCGATCAGGGACCGGATGAGTCGGTGGTTCACGCCGCCACCCCCTTTCGCTGCCGGAGCCTGAAGACGGACACCGCCACGACCAGACCGACCATCGCGATCACCGACATCGCCAGGATCTCCGGCACCACCGCGACGAATCCCTCGCCGCGGGTGATGATGTCGCTGAAGGCGCGGTTCGCCCAGTAGTTGAATGTTCCCCGACTGACCAGGTGCATAGCCGGCGGCATGAGATCGAGCGGGAAGAAGTTCCCGCCCAGCATGCCGCTGACCAGGGTGACGATCGTGGTCAGCGCGTCCATCGTCTTCTCGGTCCGCACCAGGAGACCCAGCACCATGTAGACGCTCGCCGCGGCGGCGCCCGCACAGACCGACACCAGGACCAGGGCCGCCGGCGCCGACGCGATGTTCAGTCCGAAGAGCACGCCGCCGCAGATCAGCAACACCATGACCTGCATCGTGGCCATGACCACCGCCGTGATCCACTTACCCAGCACGATCGTGCCCACGACGGTCGGTCCGCAGAGCAACCGTGCCAGCGTCCGGTTCTCGCGTTCGCGATGCAGGTCGCGGACGATGGCCGCGGTGCCGAACATCATGAAGAAGACCGCGAAGCTGGGCAGGAAGTAATCGTACAGGTTGCGGCTTTGGCGCGCGTCCCCGCTCGCGGCTTCCCAGTCCTGGCGGTCGTGCACCTCCAGGTCGAGCACCGGTTCGCTCACGGTCCTGCCGAAGACGACGCTGCGCTCGAGCTGGTCGAGGAGTTCGTCCCGCGCGCCGGAATCGTCGCTCCGCATGCCTTCGATCATCCGCACGGGATCGCCGCTGAGGATGTCGGCCAGCGGACCGTCCGTGTCCGACAGCGCGGACGGATCATCATCCGGCCAGAGCGCGCGATGCGCCGCCTCGCCGGCCTGGAGCTGCTTCACGAATCCGGAGAGGATGCTCTCGACGATGCCGGCCTTGATGGCGCTGTCGGGATCCTTCCAGAGCTTGAGCGTGGTCTTCTCGCCGGTCAACATGCGGTTCAGGAATCGATCCGATAGGATGAGAGCCGCCTTCGCGTCGCCCGTGCGGACCAGATCCGCGGCGGCCGTCGAATCCGTCCACGTGACCTGGAAGAAGCCGCTCTCCTGGAGTCCCTGCGCGAGTTGGTCGCGCAGGCCGGACGGCAGGTCGCCGCCCGAGATCGCCAGCGGGATCGCGCTTATGCCGGTGTCGCCGAAGATGCCGCCGCCGAAGCTGAGCCCCATGATGAAGGTCAACAGCAACGGCACCAGCAGGTACACCACGACACCTTTGCGATCGCTGAACTGGCGCTTCAGGTCTTTCCAGACCAGCGCCCGGAGTCCTCGTGTCATGATCTACTCCCTGAGCGCGCGGCCGGTGAGATTGAGATAGAGCGTTTCGAGGTTCGGGCGCTGGACCTCGAGATGCTCCAGGGACAGGTTCCGCCCCGCGAGCCACGTCTGGATGGCCGCCAGCGTCTCGACCCCGTCTCGCGCGCGCACCTCGGCCGCGCCGCGCCGGTACGTGATCGCCGCCACGCCGGGCCAGTCCGCGGCCGCCTCGCGCAGCGCGTCCGTCTCCTCACGCGTGAGCCGGAACCGCACCGTGTCCTCGTCGCCGATCTGGCTGATGAGCGCTTCCTTGTCGCCGAGCGCCGCGAGCACCCCGCGGTCGATCACCGCGATCCGATCGCAGAGCTGCTCTGCCTCCTCGAGGTAGTGCGTCGTGTAGAGGACCGTCAGCCCGTCCTCGTTGAGCCGCCGAATGAGCGCCAGGATCTTGCCGCGCGCCTGCGCGTCGATGCCCACGGTCGGCTCATCCAGGAACAACATCTCCGGACCGTGCATGAGCCCGGCCGCCAGGTTCAGCCGCCGCTTCATCCCTCCCGAGTACGACTCGACCTTCTGACGCGCGTGCTCCGTCAGCTCCACGGCCTCGAGCATCTCCTCGACGCGCCGTCCCAGATTCCGGCCGCTCAGACCGTAGAGCCGGCCCCAGAATTCGAGGTTGTCCTTTCCACTGAGATCCTCGTAGAGCGCGATCTCCTGCGGCACGACACCGATGCGCTGCCGCACGCCGTGCGGATCCTTCGCGACATCGCAGCCGGCGACTATCGCCCGTCCGCCGCTCGCCGGCAGCAGCGTGCTGAGCACGGAAATGGTCGTGGTCTTGCCGGCGCCGTTGGGACCGAGCAGCCCGAACAGTTCTCCGCGCTCGACGTTGAAACTGAGTCGGTCGACCGCTGTGGTCGAACCGTACTTCTTGACGAGTTCCCGGACCTCGATCACGTGTTTTCCTCCGGTGGCCGGGTCTTCCAGCGTCGATGAACCCAGAAATAATGATCCGGGTGCTTACGCACCATCGTATCCAAACGTTGCGTATGCAGACGCGTCAGTTCCACGAGCGCCTTGTCCTCGTCCCAGGCGGGATCCAGATGCACGGGTTCGCTGATGACCAGGCGGTGTCGTCCGTCCGACTGCCGCACGATGAACCCGGTCACCACGGGGCAACGCAGTCGCCACGCCATCCGCGCGGTTCCGCGGAACACGCTCGCGGGACGTCCGAGGAAATCGAGGAACAGGCCGTCGCGACCGGCATCCTGGTCACCCAGCAGGCCGATGAACTGCCCGTCGCGCAACGCGCGGACCATCGCCTTGATCGACGGTCCGGTGCGGATGATGCCGACGCCTGCTCGTTCCCGCACACGATTCTGCAGGCGGTCCACCTGCGCGTTCGACTGCGTCTTGACAAGGAAGCTGACCGGATATCCGGAGGCCGCCAACCAGGCACCCATCAGTTCCCAGTTGCCGAAGTGGGCCGACACCAGCAATGCGCCGCGGCCCTCGGCCCGCACCGCCTCCAGATGCTCGGCCCCCTCGACATCGACCAGGGCCGCGATCTGCTCGCGTGAAAGCCGCCAGTAGCCGCAGAATTCCAGCAGCGTGGTGCCCAGCTGCGCGTAGAAATCGCGCCCCAGCGCCTCGATGCCCGCGGTGTCCAGCTCGTCTCCGAACGCCGCCTGGAGATTGTCCAGCACCACGCGGCGCCGGAACGGAATCACGCGCCAGCAGATCAGCCCGAGCCTGCGTCCGACACGCTGCAGCGTCCGGAACGGGAGGGGTCGGGCCAGCAGGAAGACGAGCGAGAGCAGACCGAAGTCCCGCCATCTGGTCAACGTCTTGCGGGGATTGTCCAAGGAGGCTCCGCCCTCTGGATACGCTTCGGTCTTGGGGTTCGGGGTTCAGGATTGCCAGATTCTAGGTGCCGCGCGTCCTCCCGGCAAGCGCCGGATCAATCCCGCCAGCTCGAGCGCCAGCAATCCCTCGCTCCACATCGCATTGGTGCCCGGCCACGTCAGCAGGAGATCGTCCAGATCGCTGCCTTCCAGATCGAGGCGGTCTAGGATCCAACGCGCGGCGCTACCCGGCTGCGGTCGAGGCGGCCCGCCCGGAACGGCGCCGGATGCGTCCGGCGGCGGGAACGCACCATCGATGTCCGTGATTCCGGTGCAGACGAGCGCACCTTCGCGAAGTAGATCGTGGCAACCCGCGCTGGCGGCGACATCCACCGGACCGGGAACCGCCCAGACGGTGCGGCCCATGTCGGCGGCCTGGCGCGCCGTAAGTAGCGCGCCGCTGCGCCGCGGCGCTTCCACCACCACCAGGCCGACGGCCAGCGCGGCGATCAGGCGGTTCCGGCGCGGAAACAACCAGCGACCGCCGGCGCCGCCGCCGGGCGGCGTCTCGGTCACGCAGCATCCGGACGCCTCGATCGCGCGTCGGAGCCGGCGATGTTCGACCGGGTACGTCCGATCCGGTCCGGTCCCCATCACCGCAACCGTGCGGCCGCCGGCGTCCAGGGCGCCGCGGTGCGCCTCGCCGTCGATACCGAGGGCCATTCCGCTGACGACGGTCCAGCCTCGTCCGGCCATGGCCCGCGCCAGGCGCCTTGCGACGGCGCGCCCGCGCGGCGTGGCGCCGCGGGTGCCCACGATCGCCATCGCCGGCGCCGCGAGCGAGGCACGCGAACCGGTGACCAGAACCGCTTTGGGTTCATCGGAGAGTTCGCTCCAACCGGCGGGCCATTCCGGAGCGCCGCGCTCGAGGCGCGACCAGTATTTCGGAGTCACGTCACAACGTCGATTCCGGGAGGAGATCGAACGGGAGCCGGCGGACCGTCTCAGACCTTGGGACCGGACCACGGCTCGTCGGAAGGCTCGTCGCGCTTCTGTCGCAGCGTGGCCAGGAGCCCGCGCAGTTCCGCGAGTCCGTCGCCCCGCACCGCCGAGATCAGCAGCGTCGTGATGCCCTTATGATCCGCGCACCAACGGCGCGCGGTGTCCATGCACACCGCGGCGGCGTCCTCGTCGAAGAGGTCGGCCTTGGTCACCACGACGGCGAACGGCAGGTCCTCCAGGCGCTGGCCGAACTGGCGCAGCTCGTCCAGGAGCATGGTCAGCGAGACCGCCAGGTCCGCATCGGTACCGTCGACCATCAACAGCAAGGCGCCGGTGCGCTCGATGTGGCGCAGGAACTCGTGCCCCAGGCCCTTGCCGTCGGCGGCGCCCTCGATCAGGCCCGGGATGTCCGCGAGCGTGCAGCTGGCGTAGTCGCCGAGGTCGACGATGCCCAGGTTCGGCTTCAGCGTGGTGAACGGATAGTCCGCCACCTTGGGTCGGGCCGCGGTGACGACCGACAGCAGGGTGCTCTTGCCCGCGTTCGGCGCCCCGACCAGTCCGATGTCGGCGATCAGGCGCAACTCCAGGCGGACGGACAGCGCGTCGCCCGGCTTGCCCGGAGTGGATTTCATGGGCGTCTGGTTCCGCGCGGTCCGGAACTCCCAGTTCCCGCGTCCGCCCTTGCCGCCGCTGGCGATCAGGAGTCGTTGACCCGGTTCGACCATGTCGCCCAGCAGGATGTTGTCCTCGACACGGTACACGCTCGTGCCGCAGGGCACCGGGATCACCAGATCCTGGCCGCCGGCGCCCGTCTTGCGCGCGCCGCCGCCCTGCATGCCTTTGCCTGCCTCGTATTTCCGCCTGTAGCGGAAATCGAGCAACGTTCCCATCTCCGGGTCGGCGACCAGCCAGACGCTGCCGCCCTTGCCCCCGTTGCCGCCGTCGGGGCCGCCGCGCGGGACGAACTTCTCCCGGCGCGTGGAGACGCATCCGTTGCCGCCGGAACCCGCCGCGATCTTGATTGTGGCTACGTCGAGGAACACCTGAACCTACCCCGGAAACTCGCGGAGACCGACGCGCAGTCGGTCCACGGCGGCCAGCAATTCTTCCTCGCTGCGCGCGAAGCTGAGCCGAAGGTGTCCGGGAGCCCCGAAGGGTTGTCCCGGAATGGTCGCCAGCTTCTGGTTGTCCAGCAAGTGGGCGGCCAGCCGCATGCAACCATCCTCGCGTCGCTCGGGATCGATGAGTTCGCGGCAGTCGACCATCAGATAGAACGCACCGTCGGGCACATGATAAGTCACGCCCGGGACATCGCGCATGGCGCCCACCAGGACATCCCGCCGCCGGCGGAACGCCTGGCGCATGATCTCGACCTGCGGCCGGCAGTCGAACGCCGCCAGCGCCGCCTTCTGGGCGACGGTACAGACGTTGCTGGTGACGTGGCTCTGCAGCCGCGTCATCGCGTCGATCGTGTCCTTCTCCGCCAGGCCGAATCCCACGCGCCAGCCGGTCATGGCGTAGCTCTTGGACAGACCCGTCACCCGGATGATCCGCGGCTTCAGATCCGGTGCGACCTCGACCAGCGACACGTGGCCCTCGTCGGTGTAGATCAGGTCCTCGTAGATCTCGTCCGTGACGATGAACGCATCGCCGCGACGGCACCAGTCGGCGAGCGCCTCGAGTTCGGTCCGGTCGTAGACCGCACCGGTCGGGTTGGACGGGCTGTTGAGGAACAGCACGCGTGCGTCCGTCGCGCCGGCCCGGTCCAAGTCCTCGGGCGTCACCTTCCAGCCCGACGACGGTTCGACCGCGACGAACTCGCCTTTCAGCGCCGCGACCTGCGCCGGGTACGTGACCCAGTACGGAACCGGCACGGCCACCTTGTCGCCCTCGTTCAGCAGCACCGACAGCGCGTTGAAGAGCACCTGCTTGGCGCCGTTGCTGACCATCACCTCGCTGGGCTTCACTTCCTGCCCGGTCCGCTCGGTGTAATGGGCAGCCACGCGCGCGCGCAGCTCGGGGATGCCGGCACTGGCGGTGTAGCCGATCCGGCCGTCCTTCAACGCCTCGCGCCCCGCTTCCAGAACGGGCTCCGGCGTGGCGAAATCCGGCTCGCCGGCCGTGAGGTTGATGACCGGTTCTCCGGCCGCGATCAGCGCCTTGGCCTGGCTGCTGAGCTTGAGCGTCGCCGAGTCTCCCAGCGCCTCCGCCAACCATCCCAGTCGCAATGTCTTCAACGCCGACTCCTCAGGCTGAAGGGTTCAGCTCCGTCCCGGCCGCGGGTCGAACCGGTTCGGGTCCCGCTCTCCCGAGCGGGGAAAGTCAAAGAAGCACGCATTCGCCGTCCCGGGCAAGGAAATCCGGGATTCATCGCCGCGGTTCGGCGGCCAGCGCGGCCGCTACCGGCGCCGGGACCAGACGCTCCAGCGGCCCGCCGTGGCGCGCCACATCGCGGACCAGGCTGCTCGACACCGCCGCCAGTTCCGGTCGCGCCGGCAACCATATCGTTTCGAACTCCGGATACAGCGTCCGATTGACCCCGTGCATCCCCCACTCGTGCTCGTAGTCCATCGCGCTGCGCACCCCGCGAACCACGCCGACCGCGCCGCGCTGCCGCACCTGGTCCACGAGCAGACCCCGGAAAACATCCACGACGCAGTCCGACAGTTCCGGTTCGGCGGCCAGGCAGACCCGCAGCAATTCGGCCCTTCGCGCCGCCGGCCAGAGCCCCGCCTTGCCGTCGGCCGCGACCAGGACGTCCGCCCGGTCGGCGGGCCGGCAGGCCCGGCGCAGAATGTCCATGTGTCCGAGGGTCACCGGGTCGAAGGACCCGGGATACAGCAGGATTCGTTCAGCCATCGTCGGCCTCCGGGTTGTCCGGCGTCGCCGGACGCATGAGTGTCAGCGCCGAGCGACCGTAGGATCGCGTTTCCAGTGACCAGAGCGGCGCCACCGTGGGCGCCGGCGCGACCTTGACCGGGGGTTCGAG
>CAZJMO010000136.1:0-1803 GCA_964547085.1 uncultured Fibrobacteraceae bacterium
GCATCATCTTCATCGACGAGATCGACGCCGTCGGCCGCCACCGCGGCGCCGGCCTGGGCGGCGGTCACGACGAGCGCGAGCAGACGCTGAATCAGCTTCTGGTGGAGATGGACGGTTTCGAGTCCAACGACGGCGTGATCCTGCTGGCGGCGACCAACCGCGCCGACGTACTCGACCCCGCGCTGCTGCGCCCCGGCCGCTTCGATCGCCAGGTCGTGGTCGATCTGCCGGACTTCACCGGTCGCGAGGCCATCCTGCGCGTGCACATGAAGAAGGTCAAACACGCCGAGTCCGTCTCGGTGAAGGTCCTGGCCGCCGGCACGCCCGGTCTGGCCGGCGCCGACCTGGAGAACCGGGTCAACGAAGCTGCGCTGCTGGCCGCCCGCCGCAACCACGACGAGGTCATCATGGACGACTTCGCCGAGGCGCGCGAGAAGGTCATGATGGGACCGGAGCGTCGCAGCCGCGTGCTGACCGAAGAGGTGAAGAGGATCGTGGCCTACCACGAGTCCGGACACGCCATCCTGGCCGAGTACTGCGAGTTCGCCGACACCGCGCAGAAGGTCACCATCATCCCGCGCGGCCAGGCCCTCGGCGTCACGTTCACGCCGCCGGGCGAGGATGTCTTCCTCAAGTCGCGCGAGAAGTTCCACGACGAGATCTGCGTCGCGCTGGGCGGACGCGTGGCCGAGGAGATGTTCATCGGCCGCATCACCAACGGCGCGAGCAACGACATCCGCGTGATCACCGCCAACGCCCGCACCATGGTCACGCAGTACGGCATGAGCGAATCCCTGGGCCCGGTCGCCTACGAGGAGGCCGGTGCGCAGGTGTTCCTGGGCCGCGACTACTCGCGTCGGCAGACCCACAGCGAGCAGACGCTGCACGAGATCGACACCGAGGTCGGACGCATCGTCAACGAGCAGTACATCAAGGCGAAGCAGCTGCTCAACGAGCACCGCGACCAGGTGGAGACCATGGCCCACGCGTTGCTGGAACGCGAGACTCTCGACCGCCAAGAGGTCATGATGATCGTAGCCGGCGAGCCGCTGCCCGCACCCAGCATCCTCAAGGACACCCCCGCGGCGACGCAGGAGAATCCCGAGGACCTCCCCCTCGACCTGGCCGAACTCGCCGAGAGCGTGCGCCAGCAGCGCGAGGAAGAGAAACGTCGCGAGCGGGCCGACGCCGACCCGACCGCCGACACCGACGACGAGAGCGGGGAGACCACCGAATCATGAGATTCGGCGGCTCCCGCCTCGACCCCGCCAGGGGCTGGGACCTGGGCGCGCACACGCTGCACGCCGAGTCCCGCCCCCTGGTGATGGGCATCCTCAATTTGACACCCGACAGCTTCTTCCCCGGCAGCCGCCGCCCGGATGCGACCGCCGCCGTCGATACCGCGCGGACCATGCTCACCGACGGCGCCGACCTGCTCGACCTCGGCGCCGAGAGTTCGCGCCCCGGCAGCGATCCGGTGAGCGCCGACGAGGAGCAGACGCGCCTGCTGCCCGTGATCGAGGCCCTGCGCGACGAGACCGACGCCCCACTGACCGTCGACACCTGCCGCACCGAGACCGCGCGTCTGGCCCTGGACGCCGGCGCCGACGCGGTCAACGACATCGCCGGCGGCCGCGATCGGGGTATGCTGCCGCTCATCGCCGCGCGCGGTTGCGGCCTGATCCTCATGCACATGCGCGGCGAACCACGCACCATGCAGGCCGACCCGCAGTACGACGACGTTGTCGGCGAGGTCGCCGCCTGGCTCCGGGACCGCGCCGCGATCGCCGAGGCAGCGGGAAT
>CAZJMO010000136.1:1813-8763 GCA_964547085.1 uncultured Fibrobacteraceae bacterium
GGACTCACCGTGGAGACGCGCTACGGCCACCACGTGGTCGAGGTGCTCGAGCGAGTCGCGGGCGAGCCGCTGTCGTTCGAAGGCGCGCGTTCGCGGATCGCCGCCTACCTGGAAACCCAGGCCAGGCAAAACGCCTTGCACCAGTACCTGCACATCCTGGCGGAGCGCCACGGGGTCGAAGGCATCGCCCTCGGGGCGTGATCGCGTGAGTACGGCCCTGCTGGCGGCGTTGCGCCGCACGGCCGGCCCGTACGCGCTGCTGCTGGGCGCCTCGCGCAAGCGTTTCATCGGGGAATTGACGGGCGCGGCGGTCGAGGATCGCCTGCCCGGCAGCCTGGCCGCGCTGGCGGCCGCGTTCCAGGCCGGCACCGCTGTCGTGCGCGTCCACGACGTCGCGGCGTCGGTCCAGTTCCTGGACACCCTCGCGGCTATCGCCGGCGCCGCGCAGCTCGACGTTGAGCGACCCGGCCCGGCGTGATAACGTACCGCTCATGGCCGCGCGCTGCGGCTTGACCCAACACCCCTCACCGGGACAGGCCCATGTGGCAGACGATCACCGACAGTCCGGTCATTGACCTGCTCGACATCCTCATCGTCGCGTGGATGCTCTACCGGCTGCTGCGTTTCGTGCGCAACACGCGCGCGGTGCAGATGGTGCTGGGCCTGGCGATCCTGCTGGTCCTCAGCTTCGTCGCCAGCAGCCTGAACATGATCGTGGTCGGTCGGATCATCAGCTCGCTGCAGACGGTGTGGGTGGTCGCCTTCATCATCCTCTTCCAGCCGGAACTGCGATCGGCGCTGGCCAACCTGGGTATGCAGCGCCGCTTCCGCCTGCTGCGCGGCGAGCAGGACGAGCTCCCCGCCGAAGACGAGATCCTCAAGGCGGTCGAACGCCTGAGCCGCCGCGGTCTGGGCGCGCTGATCGTCCTCGAACGCGACGTCAGCCTGGATCGCTGGCTCAAGACCGGCACCAAGCTCTCCGCCGATATCAACGCCGCCACGCTCGAAAGCATCTTCACGGTGCCGGCGCCGCTGCACGACGGCGCGGTCGTCATCCGCGACGGCAAGATCGAGGCCGCGGGCTGCACGCTGCCGCCGACCGAGCGCGAACAGATCGGTTACATCCTGGGCCTGCGCCACCGCGCGGCAATCGGGTTGAGCGAGGTCTCGGACGCCATCGTCATCGTGGTGAGCGAGGAGACCCGCGCCATCTCGCTGGTCTACGGCGGGGAGATCAAGCGCGGTCTGAGCCTGGACGATCTGCGCATGGAGATCGGGCGCGTGCTGGTCCGCGGCAAGCGGAAACGGTCCGAGCCGGCAGCGAAACCCGCGTAGCGTTCAACTTCTGGAGGAGGGCCGCCGGACAGCGTCAGCGCCCGGCCATCACGGCGGCCCTGCCCGACCCGCGGCGACAGCCTCCCATTCCGCAACCACGAGTCACCGTCAGCATGGCAAGCGGCCTGCCAACCCGACCGTGCGCACGCGTTTCGGCCCGAATCGTTCGCGCCGCGGCGTCGCGCCCCACAGCCCGGTGTCGCGCGACCATGTCGCGGCGTGTCTCATCCGACCGCGCAGCCACGCAGGCATGCCGCCAGACGATCTCGCCGACCGCGCCGATCCGTTGCACACCATCGGGTTACCGATTGCGTTACCGCACGGAACGGGGCGGGACGGATGAGACAGAGCGGGGTCAGACGGACAGGAGTTCGGCCGTGGTGCGCAGGGCGGCCTTCTCGAAGATTTCGACGAGGTCGGGATCCAGGGCCTTGCCGGCTTCCGACTGCATGGCCGCCAGTGCGCCCGATTCGTCGGTGCGGACCAGGTGGAGCGCATACGTCTGCGCGACGGCCACCAGGCGCGCCACCAGCGGAATGTCCCGGCCCTGCAGTCCCAGCGGGAAGCCGCGGCCGTCGAAACGCTCGTGATGGTGCCGAACCGCGTCGCGGACGGCCGCCGGCGCGTTGAGCGACGCCAGCTTCTGCACGCCGAGATCGGGGTGCGCACGGAAGACTTCCCAGTCCTCGCCGGCCAGTTGGTCGGCGGCGAGGTCGTCGAAGACACGGTCGCCCTGGCCGTGGTTGCGCAGGAGCGCTCCGAGCACCAGTTCCCGCTGCTGGTCCGCAGGCAGACCCATCTCGCGGGCGAGTCGGCGCACGGCGGCGACGGTCTGTCGGCTCACGTCGTCGACATCGGGATCGGTCGCGTTGCCGCCCAGGAGCAGGCTCTCCACCAGGCCCAGACTCATGTCCGCCCACTGCTGGTTCTCGCGCAACCGAAACAGCGCTTCACCGGCGATCTCCATGACCTCGTGGATCTGGTCCGACAGCTCGCCCGCCACGCAGCGCCAGTGCAACCCCAGCGCGACCGCGCCCTGGTACGCACGGTCGTCGGTGCGCAGACCGACGAGCCACTGCACGCCGCGCGACAGCAAGGCGTCGCGGACGTCGCGGAACGAGGCCGGCATGTTGATCACCTCGACCGGTCGCTCGAGAGTGCGGAAGAAGGTGCGGATACGCTCGCCGCCGAGATCGACGTCGCCGAGTCCGCGGCGCGCCTCACCGGCGAGGAACGGTTCGGTCCCTGCGTCGGCCGTATCGATGAAGACCAGGCTGGTGACCTCGGCCGCCAGCCGCAGTCGGGCGATGAAGACCTGCCAGAAATGCGCGATGTCCTGCGCGCCCTGGAGGCCGCGGGCCAGTTCCAGCTTCACGCGCAGCAGGGTCTCCACATCGCCTGCGGGAGCCGCCGCCACCGCGACATGTCCGTCGCCCGGCGACATCGCCGCGGGCGGCTCGGCGGCCAGCAGACGCTGGAGCAGTTCCAGTGCGAAGACCTCGGTGAGGCCGAATTCGCGTTCTTCGCCGCGATGCTGCAGGAAGACGATGCCGAAGAGATCGCCGCCGCGGATCAGCGGCAGGATCAGGTCCGGACACAGATCCTCCAGCAACTGGGTCTCCTCGTCCCAGAGGTCGCCGTCCTCGAGGTCGAGCAGGGTCAGCGGTCGCGCGGTGCGCATCAACGAGGACACGACACCGCCCTCGCAGGGAAGCTGCCACTCGCCGTCCGCCGACACGAACCGGTCGAGTTGCCGGTAGCAGTAGATGGTCTCGGCCGCCAGATTCTGGCTATCCAGCAACACGGTCAGCGCCTCACCCAGAACCGTCGGGTTGCCGCCCTCACCGGCCGCCAGAAGCGTGTCGTCGAGCGACACGTAGGCGGCGGTCATGAGGTCGGCGGTCCGACGCGACGCCTCGTCCGGCTGATCGCAGGATGAATCCACGTCGTCGAGCAGGGCATCCAGCCCATTGGTCGCCGTCGCCTTGGGCGCAACCTCCACACGCGGCGCGGCCGCCGGACCCGCCGTGGGCGCCGCCTTGGTCAACGCCGCCGTCGCCGCCTCGACATCGTCGAAGAACCGCAGCGGCAGCCCCGCGAACTTCTGCTCGAGGAAACGCCGAATCACCGCACCGGCCGCCACGAACACCGCCTCGCCGTCCCGCCCCACCAGCTGGCGTTGCAGGTCGGCCAGGACACCGGCTCCGCCGCCTCCGAGAGAGTCCAGCTCCTCGCAATCGAGAACGAGCCGGCTCTTGCCCGTCTCCAGACAACGAGACGCCAGGTCCAGCAGACGCTGGCGGTCTCCGCGCGCGAACGCGCCCTGGAGGCGGACCCCGAAGAGGCGGGGGTCGGTGAGTTTCAGCGGTTCGAATCGGGTGGCCAATGTGGTTCTCCGGTTCAGACCATGGTCTCGGCGAGCCAACCATCCAGAACCGAGCGCAGGAACCGCCACTCGCTTCCGACCTTCTTGGCGGGAATCTTCCCTTCCTTGGCCAGCCGGCACACGGTCTTGACGTGCATCTTCAGGTATTCCGCTGCCTCGACGGAGGTCATCACCTGACTGATGGTTTCCTCCGCGCCGATGATGATGTTGGGGCGGTCTTTCTGATCTAGCATTTGGTGTACTCCTCCGCCGCGCTGGGAAAGCAATTACTGTCAAGTCTGCGAGGCCGATTCAGCAACTCCCATGCCCCACGCTCCGGAGCGTGCCGAGGCGCGTCAAAACGGTCCCTGCCAGGGAATCGTCCGCCTTTTCGAGGCATTCGGCTACGGCGACGGGAACCGCCGGAACATGCAATGTGCAATCGGAATCGGGCGAATCAGACGACCGCTCAGCCCTCGAGACGGGCCAGGAGGTCATCGAGGCGGAAGGGCGGCAACCACACCGACTTGTCGGCCCCACGACCATCGGCGCGGCCGCGGATCTCGATGATCGGCATCTTGGGCTCAGGCAACAGGCGGGACAGCCGGAGGCGGTGTCGGGACGGAGCTGCGTCGTCGCAGACCAGCGCGGCGGGACGTTCATCGACCAGCCGCGCGGCCACGACCTCGACATCGTCCAGGCACTCCACGTCCAGTCCCGCGGCCAGCAGCCGACGCTCGATGGTGGTCCGCCGCACGTTGCCGCCGACCAGCAGCCAGATCGCCGGCGAAGACACGCTCTCCACGTCCTCGACAACCCCGACCGGCGCCGGGGATTCCCCCCAGAGATTGTCTCCGGCCTCGCGCAACGCGCCCCATACGGGCCGCGGATCGGCGGGCGCTCCACTGTCCCAGGCGATCGCCAGATCCTCGAAGGCGCGCACGACCCGCCGCAGACTCTCCTGCTCGGCGCTGCCCGGCAGCGGCTCCGCCGCGCGTTGCAGCGTCGCGGCCAGATCATCGCACGCTCCGGCGACCGCAAGGCGCTCCGGATCCTCGTCCGCCGCCAGACCGGCGGCCACCAGCCTCACCGCCAGCGCGGCGCGCCCGGCGAGGTCCAGCGGCCCGGGCGCGGGCGGCCCCACGACCCCGTGCGGCGGCTCGGCAGCAAAACGGCGGAGCCGCTCCCGCAGCTCCGCCAACAGTTCCGTCAAACTCGCGTCGGACAGGGTCATGATCCGGTCATCACTCGATCCGCACGGCATCGAACTCGCTCAGCTCGTGAATCGGTTCCTGCTGAGGTTCGGCGCCATGCTCAGGCGGCAGGAGTTGTGCATCGAATTCCGCAAGATCATAGACCTTTTCGGACTCCGAGGGAAGAGGCCCGTCCACCAGCAGCTCCTCCGTTTCGGGGATCGTCGTCGGCTCGGCCGTCGACAATCCGAACGGATCGTTCTCTGAGACCAGCGTGTCTTCCTGCCCCGGCAGCGCGGTCCGGGCGAATTCGCCGACCTCGTTGTCGGCCGGCGTGTCGAAGATCGAGACGCCGCTGCTGGCGAAGGGGTCGGCAACCAGGCCGCCCTCGGGCTCCGCCGAGTCGCCGAACGGATCGAAGCGATCGACCCGCATGCCGCCGCCGTCAGGCTGCGAAACGAACGCGCTTTCGGCATCGATGCCGGTGATGTCGGCCGCCGCGGCGGCGAGTTGCGCCAGACGCTCGCCCTGCGCACCGAATCCCTGGCTCAGTTGCACCAGGCCCGCGGCGATTTCCGCCGCCGCCGGCGCCATGTCCCGAACCGCCGCGGACAGGTCGCCCGCGTCGCCGGTCTCCAGGACCTCGGGATCCAGTTCGGCAAGCCGACCCCGGACCTTGTCGAGAGCCCGGTCCCGCGCGTCGCCGTGACCGGCCTGAGCCGGGTCGGGACTCTGAAGGCCGCGCAATTCGGTGGTGAGTTCCTCGAGATCCTGCGTCAGCGGCAGCAGCCGTTCGCCCTTGGCGCCCAGCCGGGCCACTTCCATCGCGATCTGGAACGCCAGCCGCGACGCACGCTCGACCAGCGCGCTCATGTCTCCGCCGCCGCGCGCCTGTTCGGCGCCGCGCGCCGGCAAGGACGCCAGTTCGTCGCGCACCGCGGAGAGCGCCTGACGAAGCCGATCGCGTCGGACCTGCTGGTCGTCGCCGCCCGGCAGGGACGCCTCGACCCGACTCAGTTGTCGCGACAGCCTCTCGGCGGCCGCACCCTGCGCGTTGACTTGCTCGACCGCGGAACTCTGCCAGCCGCGCGCGTCTCGCAGGCCGACGGTGAGGTCGGGCCCACGTTCCTCGAGCACTTGCTGCTGTTGCGACGAATCATCGACCGCCGCGTCGCGGACATCCATCAGCCTCAACGCCTGGTCCGCCAGACTGCCGGCGGCGGGATTGTCCCAGTTTCCGCTGAGCCCCTCGCGATGATCGTCGCCCATGGCCCGTTCGAGTCGATGAAGCTCGCCCTCGAGCCCCACGTACCGCGTCAGCTTGGCCTGCTGCAGGCTCAGGTGCCCCAGGACGTTGCTCGTCGTCGCCGCCAGATCCGGGTCGGCCTGCAGCGCATCGCAGCGCCAGGTCTCGGCGTTCTCGGGATCGAGAGCGTGCACGGCTTCCAGCACGACATCCTGGTCCGCCAGCATCCGCGACAGACGGCGCAGCCGACGATCCATCGCGATCCCGGCCGCCAACGCCGCAGCCAGCGTGACCGCGGCCGCGAGCCAGAAAGCGTTGATCGGATGCGCGGCGAAGTCGCCGATCGACGTGATGTCCTGGAAACCGGAAAAGTCCAGCAACGCTTCCGGCGCCGCACCCGTGGCGGTCAGCAGACCGCTCGCCAGGGTCAATCCGGCCAGGAGCACCAGCGCGAAACAGAGCACACCGGTGCCGCCGTGACGGCCCGAACGCCTGGCGCGTCGCGCCTTCTTCGGAGGCGCCGTCGCCGGCGTCTCGACCGTCAGGTCCTCCGCCGCAACCGGTTTGGCCTCAACTGATTTGGCCGCCGGCGGCGGCGCGGACGCGTCCCCGCGCGACGCCGGGTCATCTGCCGGAAAATCGTCGAGAAGGTCATCGTCCCACTCACCCACCGGGGCGTCGGAGCCGCCGTCCAGCAGGTCGTCGTCCAGATCCAGGAAGTCCCGGTCGCTCATGCCGCATACCTCTCAGGGCCAGCAGGGAATCGGAGCAGGTCTCCCGTGGCATATCGGCCGGACCCGACGGAACCGTA
>CAZJMO010000137.1:0-268 GCA_964547085.1 uncultured Fibrobacteraceae bacterium
GGCGGATCATGAAGGCGGCGGCCGTGGTCGCGCTTCAGCACCACGAGCGCTGGGACGGCGACGGCTATCCGAACGGTCTGGCGGGCGAGGCGATCCACATCCACGCGCGCATCACGGCGCTGGCGGACGTCTTCGACGCGCTGTCGCAGAACCGCGTGTACCGGCGGGCCATTGCGCACGACACGGTCCTGGAGATGCTCGCGCGGGACGGCGGCCGGGCGTTCGATCCCGAACTTCTTAAGCTGCTGCTCGAGAACCACGAGGAATT
>CAZJMO010000137.1:294-8678 GCA_964547085.1 uncultured Fibrobacteraceae bacterium
GCGTGCCGGGCGACAACGCGCGCGAGGCAAGGTCGAGCTGACCGCCTAGAGCGTGACCGCAGTGCCGCGCGCGTCCGAGCGGTAGCACGCATCCACGATTTCCAGCGTTCGCAGGCCGTCCGTCGCCGTCACCGGTGTGGGCGCGCGGCCGTCGATCGCGTCGCGCCAGGCGGCCAGGATGCCCGGCAGCGTGGGCGTGCGCGCATCGACCGCCTCGCGTTCCTCCCGACCGTCGCCGCGACGGACGAGGCCGCCGGTGAGGTAGTCGGCATGGATCTGCCCGTGTTCGCCCACGACCTCGATCCACCCCGCGCGACTCCGCGTGTACTTGCTGACCTCGAGGTCGGCCCAGCAGCCGTCGTCCAGCCGGCACCGCGCCAGGAAGAGATCCTCGACCACCGGGTTGAGGACGCGTTCCTGCCGTGAATCCACCGACGCGAATTCCCGACCGGTGAGCCAGCGGACGGTGTCGAAGAGATGGACGCCGGTCAGGAGGACCGAGCCGCCGACGGTGACGTCCGGATCGCGTTGCCACGCCAGTTCGGTGGGCTCGAGGCGCTGGGCCAGGCGGATCAGGTGGACGCGGCCCAGGGTCGACCACAGCTCGCGGACGCGGCGCAGCACGGGATTCCAGCGCAGCGTCTGGGCGACCATGACCACGGGCGCGCCGTGGGCCTCGGCGCGGGCGGCGAGGTCGAGGGCCTCGTCCAGGTCGCCGGCCATGGGTTTCTCGATCAGCACCGGCTTCTTGGCGCCCAGGGTCGCCACGGTCAGTTCGTGATGGCTCGACGGCGGCGTGGCGATCACGACCGCGTCGACGTCCGGCCGTTCCAGAAGCTCGTGGGCGGTGGGGCACCAGGGGACGTCCAGCTGGCTCGCCAGCGCGCGGCCGGCGGTTTCGTCGCGGCGGCAGACCGCAGACAGCGTCATGCCGGGCACGTCGTTCTTCAGGTGGCGGGCGTACCGCGTTCCGTGTGTCCCCGCGCCGATCACTCCCACGCGTAACGTCTTCACAGGTTGACACTCCCGGCTGGTGGTCCTGGTCTCCGGAACGCCCGACGCGGCGCCCGGCGCCCGCCGGCGGCGGCCGTCCGACGGTGTCGCCGGTGCGGCCCGGTTCATGCGATGGACGCCGGCTGCGGGCGGGCATCCTCCGTCCGAGCTTAGAACGTCCTCCCCGAAGGAGCAATGGCATGCGCAAAGGATTCTGTCGAGCGGGTCTCATGGTCCTGTTGCTGGCCCTGTCGCTCGGCCTGGTGCTGACCGACGCCGCGCCGGCGCAGGTGCTGATCAACGAACTCCTGGCCGACCCCGCCACCGACTGGAACGGCGACGGCGAGGTCGACACCAAGCTGGACGAGTGGGTGGAGGTCTACAACGCCGGGACCGAGGCGGTGTCGCTGACCAAGTACTACCTGCGCGACGGGCTGGGCGACACGCCGCATCTGAACATGTTCGGGACGCTGGAGCCGGGGGCGGTGGCGGTGTTCTACGGGAGCAACGCACTCGCCTGGCAAACCGAAAACGGCGCTGGCACCTCCGGCTTCTCGCTCAACAACACCGGCGACACGGTGCAGCTCCTGCTCGTGAACGCGGACGACCCCGACGTGCTCGACGTGGTGGACGAACGGATCTACCTGCCGCACGAGGGCGCGGAGGACCGCTCGACGGGGCGGCTGCCGGACGGCGACGCGTGGTCGCTGTTCGACGAGTTGAATCCCTACGGCGGGGACGAGCTGCCGGCTGGGAACGGCTGCAGTCCTTCGCCGCGAATGAACAACGAGTGCGACGAGCAGACGCCGGTGTCGGAGGCGAACTGGAGTGCGGTGAAGGAGCAGTGGCGGTAGGGACGTGAGCGTTCCGGATGGTCAAGGGCCCGGCGTCGCTGTTCGTGCGGCGTCGGGCCAACCGGAACCGGCCATGCCGTCATCAAAGAATCTGCGCCACCCTTTTTTCCAACCGCCGATATGCATCCTCGACCTGCGGTCGTCGCTCCACATGCCGGGGAGCTGATCCAGCAACGCGGCGACACCTTCCCGGCACCCTCCGACCGGGATGCGACAACAAGAGGATGCGAGTATCCTTTCAAGATCCGGCGCCGGCCGCCAAGGCCGCGCCGGACCTTTGCGGCCCATCGCCGTCGAACGCCCATCCTCAACCCAGCGAGGTGCGACCGTGGGCAAGCGCGTCGTGATCTGCGGGGCCGTCCGGACCCCGATCGGAAAGTTCCAGGGCGGACTCGCCCCGCTCCGCGCGCCGCAACTGGGCGCCGAGGCCGTCCACGCCCTGCTCGAGCGCACGGACGTCGACCCGGCGGCGCTCGACGAGGTCATCCTCGGCAACGTCGTGCAGGCCGGTCTGCACCAGAACCCTGCGCGTCAGGCGTCGATCTTCGGCGGCGTGCCGGCCTCGGTCAGCGCCATGACCGTCAACAAGGTCTGCGGTTCCGGCCTCAAGGCGGTGGCCCTGGCGGCGCAGGCGATCCGCGCCGGCGACGCGCGCTGCATCCTCGCCGGCGGCTTCGAGAGCATGAGCAACATCCCGTACGCCGTGCCCAAGGCCCGCGACGGCCTGCGCCTCGGCGACGGCAAGATCGTCGACCTCCTCGTTCACGACGGCCTCTGGGACGTCTACAACGACTACCACATGGGCATGACCGCGGAATGGGTCGCCGATACCTACGACATCAGCCGCGCTCAGCAGGACGCCTTCGCCGCCGAGAGCCATCGCCGCGCCGTCGCGGCCTGGGAGAGCGGCGCCTTCAACCGCGAGGTCCAGGCTGTCGCCGTGCCCATGCGCAAGGGAGACCCGGTGCTCGTGGACCGCGACGAGGGGCCGCGCGCGGGCACCGACGCCGCGTCGCTCGCCAAGCTGCGCCCGGTCTTCAAGCGCGACGGCGGCTCGGTCACCGCCGGCAACGCCTCCACCATCAACGACGGCGCCGCCGCGCTCCTGATCTGCGACGCCGGGTTCGCCAAAGCCCACGGCCTCGACATCCGCGCCGAGATCACCGGCTACGGCACCGGCGCCCGCGAACCGCGCGAGGTGATGATCGCGCCGGTGAACGCGGTCACCCGACTGCTCGAACGCATCGGCGGCGCGGTCGGCGATTTCGACCTGGTCGAGCTCAACGAAGCCTTCGCCGCGCAGGCGGTGGCGGTCAGCCGCGAGCTCGGCTTCGACCCCGACAAGACCAACATCCGCGGCGGCGGCGTCAGCCTGGGCCACCCCATCGGCTGCAGCGGCGCCCGCATCCTCGTGACCCTGTTGCACGCGCTGGAAGACACCGGCGGCGAACAGGGCCTGGCCACCCTCTGCCTCGGCGGCGGCGGCGCCGTGGCGCTCACCATCCGCCGCACGTAGGCGGCAAGGAGACCATGATGAAAGTCGCGGTGATCGGCGGCGGGACCATGGGCAACGGCATCGCCCACGTCTTCGCCCAGCACGGACACGACGTCACCCTGGTCGACGCCGGGCGCGAGGCGCTCGACGGCGCGCTGGCCACGATCGAGAAGAACCTGGGCCGGCAGGTCAAGAAGGACCGCCTCACGCAGGACGAGGCCCGAGCCACCCTCGATCGCATCCATCCGGTGACCGACCTCGCCGACGCCGCGGGCAGTCGCCTGGTGGTCGAGGCCGTGTTCGAGGACTTCCCCGTCAAGCGCGACATCTTCGCGCGTCTGGACGAGGTCTGCCCCGCGGAGACCATCCTGGCCAGCAACACCAGCAGCATCAGCCTCACCAGGATCGCCGCGACAACCGGCCGCGCCGACCGCGTCATCGGCATGCACTTCATGAACCCGGTGCCGGTCATGAAACTGGTGGAGGTGATCTGCGGCCAGGCCACCAGTGAGGCCACCCTCGAGTTTGTCACCGCGACGGCGCGCGAGCTGGGCAAGACGCCCGTCACGGTGCAGGATTTCCCCGGCTTCATCAGCAACCGCGTGCTCATGCCCATGATCAACGAGGCGGTCTTTTGCCTCATGGAGGGCGTCGCGACCTGCGAGGCGATCGACGCGGTCATGACGCTCGGCATGGCGCATCCCATGGGTCCGCTGACGCTGGCCGACCTCGTCGGCCTGGATGTTTGTCTGAACATCATGGAGGTCCTGCATGAGGGCCTGGGTGACGGCAAGTACCGACCGTGTCCGCTTCTGCGCCGGATGGTCGACGCCGGCCACCTGGGCCGCAAGACCGGCCGTGGATTCTATCAGTACAGCTAGGGGGAGCCATGGATTTCGAGTTGACCGAACAACAGCGCATGATCCGCGACATGACCCGTGATTTCGCCGCCCGCGAGATCGCGCCGTTGGCCCACGCCATGGACCAGGACAGCGAGGCACCCGAGGCGTTGCTCAACGAGATGCGGGCTGCCGGTTTCTTCGGCCTCAGCTACCCCGAAGCATGCGGCGGCCTCGAGCTGGACACCGTGTCGTACGGCCTGGTGGTGGAGGAACTGGCCCGCCAGTCGGCCGGGATCTGCATCATGGTGACGGTCCACAACAGCGTCGGCATGTACCCCGTCGCGGGTTTCGGCAGCGACGAGGTGAAGGACAAGTTCCTGCCGCGGATGGCCGCCGGCGAGCTGGCCAGCTTCTGCGTCTCGGAGTCGAACGCCGGCAGCGACGCCGCCGCGCTGACCTGCACCGCCCGCCGTGACGGTCACGACTATGTCCTGGACGGCTCCAAGGTTTGGGTCACCAACGGGTCGCGGGCGGCGTTCTACGTGGTCCTGGCCCGCACGCCCGGCACGGTCGGCCACCGCGGCATCCACGCGTTCCTGGTCGAGCGGGGTTCGCCCGGCCTGGCGGTCGCCAAGCAGGAGGACAAGCTCGGCCTGCGCGCCAGCGACACCGTCGTGATCAGTCTCGACGGCGTCCGCGTGCCGGTCGCGCACCGCCTCGGCGCCGAGGGCGAGGGGTTCCGCATCGCCATGGCTGCGCTGGACGGTGGGAGGATCGGCGTGGCGTTCCAGGCCGTCGGCATCGGCCGGGCGTGTCTCGAGGAGGCGCTGAAGTACGCCGGCGAGCGCATGGCCTTTGGGAAGCCGCTGACCGGCCAGGCCGTGATCCAGCAGAAACTGGCCGACATGGCCACCGAACTCGACGCTGCGCGCCTGCTCTCCCTGCGCGCGGCCTGGCTCAAGGACCACGATCGGCCGTACTCGCGCGAGGCGGCCATGGCCAAGCTCTACGCCAGCGAGGCCGCCGGCCGGATCGCCGACGAGGCGTTGCAGATCCACGGCGGCTACGGCTACGTGAAGGAGTACCCGGTGGAGCGATACTACCGCGATGTCCGGGTGACGCGGATCTACGAGGGGACCAGCGAGATCCAGCGCGTGGTGATCGCGCGCGACCTGATCGCCGCGAGTACGGGGAGGACCCGGAAAGCGGCCGGCTGAGCGGTCAGGACCGTCCGGTCGTCAGGAGCCAGAGCCAGTTGAAGGCCATGAGCGCCGCGGCCAGCACCGCCAGGCGCCGCCCGTCGCCCGGTGCCGTGACCAAACGGCGCCGCCAGCGCGGCACAAGGCTTGTCGCCACTCCGAGTAGTGCCCAGACCACAACACCAAGTATCGCCAATGTTATCAACGGATTGGAGGCCATCGCGGCCAACGGATGTCCGGTCGCGAGGTGGGCTGCGGCGTGTGTGGCGCCGCATGTCGGACAGGGGATGCCGGTCAGCAGGAGAAGTCGGCACGGTCCGACAAGGGACGCCAGCGCCCCGGGCCGAGCGTGCAGCCACCAGCCGACCACAGGCAGCAGGATCGCCGTCGCCACGGCCATATGTCGTGCGAGCGGTTGATCGCCGGCGACCACCTTCATTGCAGGGCCGCCAGCCCCAGCAGAACCATGATCCCGCGACCGAAGAGCATGAGGGCCAGGAGCACGGGCGCCAGCACCGCGACGATCGCCTTCCAGTCGGCGCATTCGTGGATGCGCGCGAGGCCGATGACCGTCACCGCGAGTTCCCAGACCAGACCGACGAAGCCGCCGCACAAGGGCAGGATGGAGAGCAGGCGCGTCGCGCGGGAGTAGGCGACGACGCGGAAAGTGGCCTCGAAGCCGAGGCGGTTGCCGCCCATCAGCGTCAGGAGGCCGTGGAAGACCGTGGCCCGCAGGAAGACCATCACCACAACGGTGATCGGGCTGAGCACGAAACTGGCGCCGGTCAGCCAGGGGCCGTGGAACAGGCGATCGGCTTCGGGGCTCAACACGAACGGCAGATCGCCCGACGCCAGCGACCACATCCAGTCGAAGAGCGCGCCGATCAGCCCCAGCAGCGCGGCGAAGAGCAGCGGTTGCAGGATGCCGAGGCCCACCGGCATGCGGCTGAACAGGCGCCGGGGCGCGACGAACACCTGGCGGATGGTGGCCACCAGGGCGTTCAGGGTCCCGTAGCGGTCCCGCTCTTCCCAGGGCGGCGGTCGCAGGCCGAGCCGGTCGTTGTCCGGTGTGGAGGTCAAGAATGGTCCTTTCAGGGCGGCGATACCGATTCACTACGCAGCCGGTGGTCCGGCGTTGCATTCAAATGCGGTCGCCCGTCCGTTCCAGCACGACCTCGCCTTCGCTCCTGGCCACGGTGACCGCGCCGCAGCTGTCGCTCCACACGTTCACCGCGGTGCGCACCATGTCCAGGATCGGGTCCACCGCCAGGATCAGCGCAACACCCTCGAGCGGCAACCCCACGGCGTCGAGGATCACCGAGATCATCACCAGACCCGCGGCCGGGATGCCGGCGGTGCCGATGCTCGCCAGCAGCGCCGTCAGGACCACGGTGACCTGCGCGCCCAGGCCCAGGTGGGCGCCGTACGCCTGGGCGATGAAGAGCGTGGCGACGCACTCGTAGAGCGCGGTGCCGTCCATGTTGATCGTCGCGCCCAACGGCAGCACGAAGCTGGAGACGCGGTTGCTCACTCCGGCTCCCTGCTCGACACGCTGGATCGTCAGCGGCAACGTGGCCGAGCTGCTGCGGGTGGAGAACGCGGTCAAGAGCGCGGGCATCATGATCCGGGCGTGGCGGCCGCCGGGCAGTCGTGACAGCACACGCAGCAGCAGCGGCAGGGTGATGACCGCGTGGATGGTCAGCGCGCCGAGCACGGTCAGGAAGTAGCGCGCGAGCGGCACGAACGCCGCGAAACCGCTGTCGGCGACGAGCCGCGCCATGAGTCCGAAGATGCCGATCGGCGCCACGGCGATGACCCAGCCGGTGATCCGCATCATGGCCTGGAAGAGGCCGTTCCAGAAGTCCTTCTGCGTGCGGACGACGGTGTCGGGCAGGAGCGTGAGTGCCAGGCCGAAGATCAGCGAGAAGAAGATCAGCGGCAGCATCTGGCCGTCGGCGGCGGCGGCCACTGGATTTTCGGGTACCATACGGAGGAACACGTCGACGAGGTCGCCCGTGCTGGTGTCGCCGAGTTGCTCGGTCACCGAGGCGGCGCTGGCCTGGTGCAGACCCAACTGCGGCCCGACCGGTTCACCGTCGAGGCGTCCCGGCTGGATGAGGTTCACGAGCAACAGGCCCGTGAGGATGGCCAGCAGACTGGTCGTGATGTACCAGGCGAAGGTCTTGCTGAACAGGCGGCCCAGGCTGCGGCTGGCGCCGACGCCGGCCACGCCGGAGATGATCGAGCCGAGGATCAGCGGCACGATCACCATCTTGAGGGACCGCAGGAAGAGCGTGCCGAGGAAGTCGTAGATCTCGTAGGGCCGGACGCCGCCGAACCAGACCGCGTCGGCGTTCCAGATCCGGCCGCAAAGGACGCCCAGGACGAGGGCGAGCAGGATCTGCCAGTGAAGGTCCCAGCGCCAGGGACGCCGCAGCAGGAGCAGAAAACGTTCGCGAGTCAAATCGTCACCTCCATGGCCCGAGTCTACCGGCGGCCGGGCGCGGGCTCAAGCGACGATCCGGGCGCTTAGCGGCTGATCGACCGAGGTTTCCGTTGAATTAGATTCCGCGACCCGTCATGTTACCTCGATCAAAGAATCCATCAACGGAGTCATCGACGGCAGGTCCGCCACGATCGGTGGACCGGAAGGAGACAACGATGCGCTGGACCGTGACCAAGGGGAATGGCGCCACGACGGCCGGGCAACTGCTGGTGGTGCCCGTTCTGGAGGGAGACAAGGGGGCGGATCTGGTCGGCGTGCGCGCGCTGGCCGGGGACCACGGCGATATGACCGGCATCATCGGTCGGGCCGGATTCTCCGGAGCGGCCGGGGCGATGCTGCCGGTTTATTGCCCGGGTCTGAAGGCGGGTTGGGTCCTGTTGATCGGTCTCGGCAAGGTCGAAGACCTGTCGCTGGAAGGACTGCGCAAGGCCGGCGGCCGCGCGGCGCAACGCGCGCGGGCGATGAAGGTCGGCACGGTCCTGGCCATGCCCACGC
>CAZJMO010000138.1:0-1973 GCA_964547085.1 uncultured Fibrobacteraceae bacterium
GCTGGACGTGGAAACCGTTCTGGCGCCCGGGCCGGACCGCGCCCACTTCATGCCCAACTCGCGTCCGCTGCTTCTGAAGATCGTGGTCGAGCGCGATTCGCGCCGGTTGCTGGGCGCCCAGGCGATCGGCCTGGGCGAGGCCCACCGCCGCATCGACACCGCCGCGATGGCGCTCACCGCGCGCATGACCATCGACGACATCGCCAACGCCGACCTGACCTACGCCCCGGCCTACTCGCCGGCCATGGACAACCTGCTGACCGCCTGCAACGTCGCGCGCAACAAGCTGGACGGTCTGTTCCACGGCATTACACCCGCCGAGGTCCACGCGCGGCTCGAGCGCGGCGACGACCTCTTCTTCCTCGATCTGCGGACGCCCGACGAGGTCCGGGAACTGGCCATGCCGCAAGCGGTGAACATCCCGCTCAACGCGCTTCGCGAGCGGCTCGACGAGGTCCCGCGCGACCGCGACGTGATCGCCTTCTGCAAGATCAGTCTCCGCGGCTACGAGGCAGCCCTGATCCTGCAGGCCGCCGGACACGAGAACGTCTACGTCATGGACGGCGGCGTGCTGCACTGGCCGTTCGAGACAACCCGCGCCTGACGCGGACCGTGCCGCAATACGAACGGCTCCGCGTTTGCGGGGCCGTTCGGCGTCCCGGCACACTCAATTGCCGTGAATGCTCAATCCGCGTTGCCGGTTCTTGTTGAACTCCAGCCCGACGGTCGCCGGGCAGAAGACTGCGTCCAGCCGTTCACGGTACGGCTCGATGGACGCCGCGGTCACCGCCGGCAGGCCGACCTGCCACGGAATGCTCCGCGGATCAGCTTCCAGCCGCGCGATCTCCGCTTCGAGCACCGCGGACATGGCGATGTCGTCGGACCCCGCCAGCTGATTGCGCAGCATCTGGCGCAGAGCCGCGCAGATCCGGTCGCCCGGCTCCTCGTCGGGAAGTCGATCACGATAGACGAGGACGTAGATGTACGTGTACTCGCCCAGCCCCATGTCGACCTCGAGCAGCGAACCGTTGCGCGCCTGAAAGAACCGCCCCAGACGCGGCATCATCATGAAGACATCGCCCGTGAGTTTCATGACGTCCGACAACGCCTCGGTCTTGGGCGTGTCGTCGTCCAGTTCGTCCAGGTGCGCGAACTTCCCGGCCGTAGCCGTGAACTCGTCGCAGAGCTCCATGACGTTCTCCCGCACCGTCAGGAACGCCTCCATGCGCTCAGGGGCGACCGCCCCGTCGCCCGGCGGCGTGAAGTCAGCCTGTTCGCCGTGTCGCTCGTCCAGCGTCTCGCGCACCGTGATCGATTCCTTGAAGTCCTTCATCATCACGAACGACCCGCCCACGATGCCCACGATCCCCAGCACCAGGACCGCCCCGCAGCCGATTCCGCACCCGGCCAACCAGCGCCAGTTCCGCTTGCTCATCCGCGCGCCCTCTTCGTCGGAGGTATCGTCTCTTCCGGAACATCCTACGCGGTACGGCCGGCCTTGTGACACGAAAACACCGAGCCCCCGACCGAACGGTCAGGGGCCCGACTCTCCGACGTTTGCGGTACGGTCAGTTGGGGACGTCGCCGGACAGTTCCCCCACGGCGCCTGCGTCCGCGCCTCCGCCCCCCGAATTCCCGATGTTCTGGGCCGTGGTCCGCACACTGAGTCGCCGAACCCGTACCGAGCCGTCACCGAGACGGTATCCCATCACGACCGCGTTCTGGCCGAGACGCAGCGCCTGCGCCGTCATGGTCTGGCGACCCTGCCGGATCTTCGAATCGTCGTCGAACGTGAGCGACAGATTGCCCACGGTCCAGCGGCCGACCAGGGCGACGGAGAGCGCAAGGGCCTGGAGAGGGGCGAAGAAGCGGACCTCTCGGCGAACCCCGGAAAGGGAAGTGAAGGGGGTGCAGCCCGTGAACTGCATGGCCAGGAAGCTGCACGTGCTGACGAAGAGAAGGCACCAGGCAGC
>CAZJMO010000138.1:1983-8601 GCA_964547085.1 uncultured Fibrobacteraceae bacterium
ATCGAGACCCTGCAGGAAGAGGCCAAGCAACGCGAGGAGACCGCCCTGCGCCAGGATAGGCAGCGCGAGAATCACGGCGGAAACCAGCCCGAAGAGCCACGGATGCCAATGTCGTCGAGTGCTCATGATCGCTCTCCTCGGGCTCATTGTCCGTCGATTTGCTCGGACACGTAATCGAACGATTCCTGCCACGAACGGACCGTCAAGTGGCTGTACGTCGCGCCCACATCCTCGACGTGAAGCGTGGCGTCCGACCCCTGGATGACCACGGTCTCGGAAACGAGGTCCATCACCGGATGCGAGGCGATACCATCCCCGAGACTCTCGACACGGGGAAATTCCTCGCCGTCCTCGCCGTCGTCGGGGTTGCCGCCGTCCTCGTAGGCGCAGCGGTAGAGCCAGGACTCGCCGCCGGCGATGCATTCGTCGTGGGACGGCGCGAACGACGTCACCAGCACGTTGCCGGCCGCGACCAGAGCGACCTCGGTGACCCGTTCCCCCTCGTCCATGGCCAGTTCCAGATACCAGCCGTCGTGGCCGCTGAGGTCGTCGATACTGGTCGTCTGGTTGACGAGATCGGAGAGCCCCACGGTGCCGCCGTTGGCGCGGTCGATCACGCCGTAGAAGAAGTTCTCGTCGGTGGAATTCATGTCGTCGTCGTCGAGATAGGACCCGGTGCCGACGAAGACGCGGACGTTGCCGTTGGCGTCGAACGACAAGGAGGGCGTGGCGGTGATCGGCGCGGTGCCCGTGAAGAGTTCCGTGATGTCCCACGCGGCCGGCGAATAGCTCTCGTTGGTCTGGATGCGCCAGATGCTGCCGCCCATGTCGCCGACGTAGAGCAGTTCGGCGGCGCCGTCGAGATCGATGTCGAGCGCCGCGGGACGCGTGGCCTTGTTCCGGTCCTTGTTGAGAGTACTCAGGCTCCTGCTGCCCAGAAGACCACCGGTTTCGAGATCATAAACGTAGATCAGCGCCTCGCCCGGAGCCGTCTGCAGACCCGAGCCGAAGACCGCCAGCGACTTGCCGCCGACGCTGATCAAGGTGGCCTGCGACGGGAACGGGGCGCCGTTGGGGATCACGTCCTGCCACAGGATTTCCGGATTGCGCGGATAGGTGACATCCAGCGCGAACACGCCGGCGCCGCCTTCGCGGGCGCCGCCCACGAGCACGGTGCGCCAGGCGCCGCCGAGTTGCACGTCACGCACGCTCACCGTCTGATCGACCGTATAGCGGTGGCAGTAGAAGGAGTCGGCCATGACCGGGAACGTCGGCAGCGCGTACTCCGGAACGAAACCCCACATCTCCTCGCCGTCGAGCGCCGAGAAAGCGTGGAGCATGCCGTCGTTGGCGCCGACGTAGACCGTCTTTTCCCGTTTCGCGTGGGCATCGGAGAAGCTCTGGTACGCCTCGGTGGCGTAGAATTCGTTGGGCACACCGACCACGACGGGCGTCGAGTGTACGATGTCCCCGAGGATCCAGTCGTGGCGATCGCGCAGCCCTTCGACGTATTCGCCGCGGCTCCAGCGGATCAGGTCCGCGGCCTCGGTCGGATCGGTGAGTCCCATCGGAGCCGTCAAATCGCTCGCGTTGCCCTCCGTGAAATTGACCTCGCTGGTGCCGAACGCCGTGAAGATCCGGCGGTTGTCGGGATTGCGGTCGGACAGGATCGCGCCGGCTTCCCAGACCGGCGAATCGCCTTCCTCGTAAGGCAGTGCGTAACTCTCGAGATAGCCGGCCCAGTCGACGGGCATGAACTTGCCGCGGAACAGGCGGTCGTCGTAGTTGCGCTCGGTCGATACCACAGCCACGGCCGAGCCTGCGGAGATGCGGCGGATGATGTCCTGCAGGGCCCACTCGATGCTCGCGCGCAGTTCGCTCGCGTTGTTGGCGGTGTAGTAGAGGCCGTCGCCGTTGTCGGCGGTCTCCTGGAGCAGGGGCGCGTCGACGTTGTAACCGATGACGTAGGTGTTGACGATCTGGTCGCCGGGCATGTCGGGGCGCAGATCCGTGTGGGCGAGATAGTAGGCGACGTCGTCCATGTGGTCCGAACAATAGTTCGTCTCGGGATACGGAGCGCCGATGCTCGCACAGTTGCCGGGGTCCTTGCCGTCCCCGTCGGCGTCCTGCAGGTACGCACTGACATCGCGGTCCATCGTTGGATAACCGTCGGTCATCACGATCAGGAAGTTGGCGATACAGGCCGACTGGATGGGCGCGCTCGGCAACGAACTGTCGAAGTAGTCGACGATCGTCTCCATGGCCTCGCCGGTGGGCGTCCAGGTGTTGGCCGTGATGCCGTCGATGGTCGCGGCGATGGAGACCGGGTTGGCCCCGCACCGGGCGACGATGCTGCCGCCGTGATCATACTGGTAGACGGTCAGACCGAAATGCAGCCGCGAGGACATGTCGAGCACGTCCTTGAGGACTTCCTTGAGAATCTGGATCCGGGTCACCTGGGGAGCCGAATCGCGCTGGGCGACCGTCGCGTTGTAGTAGAGCCAGTTGAGATAGTTTCCTGGATAGCGTCCGTCCTCGCCGTTGTCCGAATCGACGAGTTGGATCTCGGGCGAGGATTCCCAGTACCAGACAAAATCGTTGGGAGCGTACTTGCCGGCCTTCGAGACGTAATAGGTGTTGGTCGAAATGAAGTGGCCGGGATACGTGACACGGATATCGTAGTCCGCGTGGGTCGAGATCTCGTTCATGGATCCCGAGTTGTCGGCCAGGAACATCACGTTGCCCTCGCCGGTGCCCTGGACCACGAAGCGCGGGATCTGGCACTCGTCCTGAGCCACGGCGACCTGGGCCATGCCGAGGACGACGAGGGCAGTGACAATGCTTCGCATTTTCGTCGTGTACATGGCAATCCCTTCGTTCAGATGAGGGGATCTCAGCACACTTCATTCCGATTGCTCTTTTATAATCTCTAAAACGTCCCAAGACTCTGTCAGTGAATGATTTGTCTTTTCAGTTGAGACGATGACGAGCACAGATGTCGCCGGATATCGGCCACAATCGTTGCAAAATGTCACTGTTCCGTTCGCTCCTCGACCGTGGAGGACGCCTTCGTACGGGCCGGCGGCTGCGACCGGGGCCGGGCCGAGATGGACGAACGGGAACAGAGTCCGGCGACGAACCCGCGGCAACCGCCTCAGGTTCGTCAGTGGAAATCCCGCGCCCCCGTCGGCGCCGGCTGTCGCCCCACCTCCGGCGTCCACAACCGCTCCACCACCAGATGCACCACCGACTCTTCGCTCTGGATCCGCCCGCTGACCCCCAGGAACGACCGCGTCCTGGCCAGCAGCCGGTACTCCTGGTACACCCGCGCCCAGAGCACCAGGTTCACGAAACCGGTCTCGTCCTCCAGCGTCATGAACGTCACCTCCTTCGCCGTCGCCGGCCGCTGCCGACAGATCACGATCCCCGCGTAATGCGCGCGCACGCCGTCGGGCAACTGCGCCACCTCGCTCGCTGTCGGCAGCCAGGCCGCCCGCAGGTCGCCGCGCATGGGCTCGCGCAGGTGTCCGCGCGGCGAGTGCTCGGTGCGCTGCCAGTCCCAGGCGATGGTCTCGTGGCGCGACAGCACCGCCAACGACGGCGCCGGCGCGAGGTCGTCGAAGGGCAGCAGGAGTTGCTCGGGGCGATCGTGCCTGGCCAGGGCGTGGACCTGCCACAGCGCCTGTCGGCGGTCGCGTTGCAGCCGCTCCAACGCGCCCGACTCGGCCAGACTGACCAGCGCGTCCTGCGGCGGACGCGCGCGGCGGGCGAGGTCGGCGATCGAGTCGAACGGACGCTGCACCCGCGCCAGCAGGAGGCGTTCGGCGTCGCGCGACGCCAGGCCGCGGACATAGCGCAGCCCCATGCGCACCGCGAGCGGTCGTCGCGCGCGAGCCTCGGGATCCGTCGGCAACGGCGCGACAGGGTCGATCTCCTCGAGGGTGCAGTCCCAGCGCGACACCGTCGCGTCCACCGGACGGACCGTCACGCGGTGCCGACGCGCGTCCGCGACGATGGTCCCGGGCATGTAGAAGCCCATGGGCAACGCGTTGAGCAGACCGCAGGCGAACTCGGCGGGATAGTGGCACTTCACCCAGGCGGTGGCGTAGGCGATGAGCGCGAAGCTGGCGGCGTGGCTCTCGGGAAAACCGTATTCGCCGAAACCGCGGATCTGATCGAAGACGCGCTCGGCGAAGTCCTCGGCGATGCCCTTCTGCACCATGCGCGAGACCAGGCGGTCGTGGTGGCTCTCGATCGGACCGTTGCGGCGCCAGCGGGCCATGTCGCGACGGAGCTGGTCGGCCTCGCCCGGCGTGTAGTCCGCGGCCTCCATGGCCAGGCGCATGACCTGCTCCTGGAACAGCGGCACGCCCAGCGTCTTGCGCAGCACCGGCTCGAGCGACGGGTGCGGATACACGACCTCTTCCTTGCCGTGCCGCCGCGCGATGTACGGATGGACCATGCCGCCGGTGATGGGGCCGGGACGGATGATGGCGACCTGGATGACGAGGTCGTAGTACGTCTCCGGCCGCAGGCGCGGCAGCATGGCCATCTGCGCGCGGCTCTCGATCTGGAAGACGCCCACGGTGTCGGCCCGTTGGATCATGGCGAAGGTGGCGGAATCGCGGCGCGGGATGGCGGCCAGGCTGATGTCGCGGCCGCGGTGCGTGCGCAACAGGTCGAAGACGCGGTGCAAGTGGTTCAGCGCGCCGAGGCCGAGCAGGTCGACCTTGAAGAGGCCGAGCGCCTCGACGTCGTTCTTGTCCCACTGGATGATCGTGCGGCCCGGCATGGACGCGTTCTCGATGGGCACCAGGTCGGACACCGGTTCGTGGCCCAGCAGGAAGCCGCCGGGATGGATCGACAGGTGCCGCGGCACGTCCTGGATCTCGGCCACCAGGCGGAGCAGATGCGCATGGGCCGGCGCCGCGGGATCCAGCCCGGCCGACTGCAGGCTCTCCGCGTTCAACTCGCCGTGATGGCCGGCGTACTTGGCCAGGCGGTCCAGCTGGACCGCGGGCACGCCCAGCACCTTGCCGACCTCGCGGATGGCCGACCGCGGGCGAAAACGCACCACGTTGGCGACCATGGCGGCGCGGCGGCGACCGTACTTCGCGTAGACGTGCTGGATGACCTCCTCGCGGCGATCGTGCTCGATGTCGAGGTCGATATCGGGCGGCTCGGCGCGCTCCCGCGAGATGAAGCGCTCGAAGAGGAGGTCGACCTCCTGCGGATTGACCGCCGTGATGTCCAGGCAGTAGCAGACCACCGAATTGGCGGCCGAGCCGCGGCCCTGGCAGAGGATGCCCTCGCGACGGCAGAAGCGGACGATCTCCCACATGGTCAGGAAGTAGCCGTCGTACTCGAGGTCGTGGATGAGGTCCAGTTCGCGGCGGATGCGGGCGCGGAGGGTGTCCGGCACGGGGTCGCCGAACCGGCGGCGCGCCCCTCGATGCGTGAGTCGTTCGAGCCAGCCGCCGGTGGTCATGCCGCGCGGGAGCTGCTCGGTGGGATAGCGGTAGCGCAGCTCGGCGAGCGTGAAGGTGCACCGGGCGGCGACCTCGCCCGTGCGCGCCGCGGCGTCCGGCAGGTCGGTGAAGAGACGCGCGAAGGAATCCGGCGAACGCAGCGCGCGACGATCGTTGGGATGCAGAACGCGGCCGGCGGCGGTCACGGTGGTGTGCCGGCGGATGCAGGTCAGCACGTCCTGGAGCACGCGGCGGTCGCGCTGGTGATAGAGGACCTCGACCGCGCCCACCAGCGACAGCCCGAACCGCGCGGCGCGACGGCGGAGGCGACGCTCCAGGGCCGGTTCGTCCATCTGCTCGTGGCGCGCCAGCAGCGCGTAGAGACGGTCGCCGAAAGCCTCGCGCAGACGGCCGGCGACCGCGGGCAGACCGTCGTTGCCGACGGCCGAGAGACGACCGCGGGCGCCGCCCCAGAGCGCGATCACACCGCCGGCATGACCCGCCACCTCGTCCCAGGTGACGCGGCTCTCCCCCTTGTCGCAGCGCAGGCGGCCGGCGGTGATCAGGCGGCAGAGGTTGCGGTAGCCGGCGTGGTCGACGGCCAGGAGGGTGATGGTGGTGCCGTCGTCCACGGTCACCTCGCTGCCGGTGATCAGATGCAGCGGCGGGTCGGTGTCGCGGGCGGCGAGAAAGGCCGACGGTGGGCCGTAGACGCCGTCGCGGTCGGTGATCGCCAGTGCGGCGAGGCCCAGTTCGGCCGCCGCGTTCACCAGTTCGGCGGGCGCGCTGGCGCCCTCCAGGAACGAGAAGTGGCTCTTGCACCAGAGCGCGGCGTAACTCATTCCGCCCGCCCCTGCACTCGCCACACGCCGCGGCGCTCGTCGAAGTAGACCCAGCGCAGCTCGCCGCGCCCGGTGCGCACGAAGCAGTACGCGCGCCGCACCTCGCCGTGCCACCAGCCGCCCGACATCCGGTACGGACCGCCGCAGACGAATTCCGGCCGCGGCGCGGGCACGTCGCGCGACCGTGCCAGGAGGCGACGCGCCAGCGGCGGCGGCGCACCGTCGGACGCCGGTGCGGCGACCGCGAGCGCGGACAGCGGCGCCCAGCGCGCCTGCGCCTCGGGCAGATGCCCGGTCGCCACTTCGGC
>CAZJMO010000139.1:0-2857 GCA_964547085.1 uncultured Fibrobacteraceae bacterium
ATCTCGTGGATCCCGACCTCGCCGGCGCCCCGTTCATCGGCGGCAGCCGCGACCTCGAGATCGTGCTCGGCAGTCCGGGCCTGGTGGCGGTCTTCGCCAATGATCCCGACCACGTCGAGGTCTCCAGCGGGCGCGTGGACGTGCCGGTGAACGAGGCCGAGTATCGCGTCGTTCTGCCGGAACCCGCGGTCGTGACGGCCGGACCTCCGGCCACCTTCACGGTGACCGTGCGTCTGGTCAATCCCGAGACCGAGGAGCGCATCAACGCGGGCGGCGACTTCGAGCTGACCGCGTTGCGGCCGGACCGCAGCGCCGCCACCGGTACGCTGGGCATCGTCGCCGGCACGCTGACGGCGGGCGAGTCCGTGGTCGGCGGCCAGTCCTACGCCGCCAGCGAGGACATCGTGATCCGCGTCCGCGACGCGCGCGGTCGCACGACGTACAGCGACGTGCTGACGGTCGTGCCCGAGGGCGTGCGCTACGATGTGGACGTCCCGGAGACCGCGATCGCCGGCCAGCCGTTCGAGATGACGGTGCGCCGCATCGACATCGTCACCGGCCAGATCGTCACGAGCGACGACCGTTCGTTCACCGTGCGCGCCTACAGCGGCAACGCGCCGCGCCCCGACTTCACCCTCTCGCCGGCGGGCGTCCTGGCCGACACCGTCGGCACGACGGCCGACGGCGTGCGTACCTTCGCGACGCAGAGCTACGACCGCGCGGAGTCCATCTTCATCCGCGTCGGCGACGACACCGGCGAACAGTTCTTCAGCGAGGTCATCGCGGTGCATCCGGCGCCGGTTTCGGTGTGCACCCTGGCCGCCGAGAGTCCGCCGGGCCAGGACCTGGACCGCCCGCTGCGTCCGGCCGACCGGGTGACCCTGCGTGTGCGGGCCACCGACGCGTCGGGCAACGCGGTCGCGAGCACGCCGATCTCGATCCGGCTGCTCGAGGGCGACGCCGGTATCGGTTCGCTCCGATCGACCACCACTGCGCTGGTGGCGGACGCGGACGGCGGGGCCACCTGCGAGCTGTACGTGACCGACCACGGTTCGGCTGACCTGCTGCTGCAGGCCGACGCCGGCGACGCGTTGAGCCAGTTGCTGGCCATCCAGGTGCTCGGACCGCCGATCACCACGGCCACGCTGTACCCGGAGGCCGCCACCTACGCGGACGGCTTCTACGCCCTGCCCAGCACCGAGATCACCCTGAACTCGGTGGTCGAGGGGCCCGAACCCGTGCAGGGCGTCTGGTTCGACGTCGACGTGACCGACGAGCCGCGTCCGCGCAACCTCTACACCGGCCCGTTCACGCTGGCCTCGCTGGGCGACGAGTACCTTACGCCCGGCAGCCACGTGCTGCGGTTCTACGCCGAGGAGAACGGCGGCGTCAGCGAAGCGGTCAAGTCGATCACGCTGTACACCGCGGCCTCGATGACCACCGACCGCGACGTCACCAACCGACCCAACCCGTTCCGGGCCGGACGCGAGGAAACCGTCATCCTCTTCCACGCGGCTGCGCCCGGACCGGTCCGGATCACGTTCTACGACCTCTATGGCGACGTCGTCTTCAGCGACCAGATGTCCGTCTCCGCGGGGGCCACCGAGCAATACGTGTGGGACGGCCGCAACGGGAAGGGACGGATCGTCGGCAACGGCGGCTACATCTGTCGCATCCACGGCAGCGGACTCGACCTGCGTCGCAAGATCGCGGTGGTGAAGTGATGCGCACCACGAGCGGAGGCATGATGAAGACCCTGACCTGTTTGGCCCTCGCGGCGCTCGTGGCGGCGGCGACGCCGGCGTCCGCCCGCAGCGACGGCGGCGTGCCGGGCGGCTTCCTGCGCTACGGCGCCAGCGCCCGCAGCCTGGCCCTCGGCAACGCGGTGACCGGCATGGCCGACGACGCGGCGACCAGCTACTGGAACCCCGCCGGCTACGCGAGCCTGCGCACGATGGAACTGTCGGCCATGGGCGCGTCGCTGGGTATGGACACCCAGTACGGCTTCGTGACCCTCGGCCTGCCGACCGAGAGCTGGGGCACGTTCGCCCTGAGCGGCACGTACACGTCGAGCGGCGAATTCCAACGCACGGACATCTTCACCGACCTCGACGAGACCTTCAGCGAGGACGAGGGCATCTACTCGTTGAGCTGGGCGAAGGCCATGGGCCGATTGTCGTTCGGTTTCTCGGTGAAGTCGGTCAGCCAGGACATCGGCGGCGCGAGCGGCACCGGAACCGGGCTCGACCTCGGCATGCACTTCCGGCCGCATCGCGCGCTGGGCTTCGGCGTGGCGATCCAGAACGCGGTCGCGCCCCGGCTGACGCTCGTCTCGGACGAGGAGGAACTGCCGCGCAGCGTGCGCGCCGGAATGGCGCTCAGCTTCCTGAGGGGTCGTCTGCAGATGACCGCCGACGCGGTCAAGACGCGCTGGATGGACACCAGTTACCGCATGGGCCTGGAGATGTGGCCGCTGCGTTCGGCCGCCGCCCGGATCGGTTACGACGGCGAGAAGGAGCAGTGGGCCGCCGGGGCCGGCTTCCGCTGGCAGAACTGGCAGTTCGACTACGCGTACGTCAGCACCGAACTGGACGGCCAGAACGTGGTCTCGGCGACCATGCGGTTCGGCGTGCCGTACGGCGTCAAGATGGATCGCGACCGCACGCTGTTCAGCCCGTCGGGCAGCGACCGTTCGGTGACGTTCGGCATCCGCACCGCCGTGCGCGGCGAGGTCGACCGCTGGCAGGTCGTCATCGCCGATGCAGACGGACGCGAGGTCCGGCGTCTCGAGGGCGCCGGCGATCCGCCCGACGCGGTGACCTGGGACGGCGAGGACATCGACGGTCGTCTGGTCGTC
>CAZJMO010000139.1:2867-6863 GCA_964547085.1 uncultured Fibrobacteraceae bacterium
GCCGGGAATCACGCTGTGGTTTGGGACGGTTGTGACGCGACCGGTCGCGAAGTGCGCCGGCTCGAGGGCGCCGGCGATCCGCCGGACGCTGTCACATGGGACGGCGAGGACACCGATGGCCGCCTGGTCGACGACGGCATCTATACCGCCCGGGTCATCATCGTCGATGAGCTGGGCCAGTTCTGGGATTACGAGAGCGAGGTGGAGGTGCTCGGCTTCCGGGAACGTACCCGGACCCCGATCCGCCTCGAGATCGGCGGCGGCGCTTCCGACGCGGCCGAGGGGAGCAACCGATGAAGCACATGGATGCGCTGAGCCGACTGGCCCTGATTCTTCTGCTCGTCGCCGGTTCGGCCGGCGTGGCCGCGGCGGGCGACGAGGCGAGCGTCCCGCCCGAGGACGCGCTCTGGCAGGCTGCCGGCAACGCCTACGCCCACGGCACGGACAAGTCGGCCGCCATGCAGCAGTACCGACTGTTCGTGCAGACCTACGGCGACAGTCCGCGCGCAGCGTCCGCCCAGTACATGGTCGGCGAGTGCTACCACGCCGTCGGCGACTGGGAAGGCGCCCTGCGCGAGTACGACGCGGTCGGCGGACGCAAGGGTCGCGACGAGTATCTCGAGGCCTCGGTCCTGCTGCGGACGGGCGAGTGCATGTTCAACCTGGGCCGTTTCGACGAGGCGGTCGAGACGTACACCCGGCTGATCGACAAGTACGACGACACCTTCCTGCTGGCCGAAGGACTCTACGAGCTGGGCCAGACCTACATCGTCCAGGGCAACTGGCTGCGCCTGGAAGAGGCGTACCGCGAGCTGCTCGAGAGGCGACCCGGCTACGCCGACCTGCAGGAAGTGAAGTTCGCGTTGGGCCTGTTCGCGTTCCACGACGGTCGTTACGACGAGGCGTGTGCGTATTTCGAGCAGGTGCCCAGCGACCGCGGCCTCTTCTTCCTGGGCCGCACGCTCGAGGAGACCGGGCAGTACATCCTGGCGATCCAGCGGTACAAGGCCGTGCTGCGTCGCTACGCCGACAGCCCGCTCGCCGACGACGTGGCCTTCAGCATCGCCGAGGCGTTCTACCACTCGGGCCAGAACACCGTGGCCGTGCGCAGCTACCACGATTTCCTGGAGAACTATCCGCGCAGTCCGTTCGTGCCCAACGCGCGCTACAAGATCGCCTGCGTGACGTTCCGCGAGGGCCGCTTCGACGAGTCCATGCGCCAGCTCGAACAGATCGTGCAGGGCTTCCCCGACGCCACGGTCGTCGCCTACGCGCAGTACCTCATCGGCGACTGCTGTCTGAAGCTGGACCGGCCGAGCGAGGCCATCTTCGCCTGGACCGACGTGATCAAGCGCTTCCCCGAGAGCACGGTCGCCAGCGCGGCCATGCACAAGGTCGTCTACGCCTACTCGCAGGAGGAGAACTTCGGCCAGGCCGTCGTGCTGGCCGACGAGTTCCTGGACCGCTATCCCGGCGACCCGCTGGCGCCGCGCGTGCGCGTGCTCAAGGGCTTCTGCCACTTCCAGCTGGAGGAGTACAAGAAGGCGATCATGGCGTTCCAGAACGTCACCGACAAGTACGTCAACACCGACGTCGCCGAACGCGCGCTCTTCCTGTCGACCCTGGCGTACACGCGCCTGGGCCAGCTCGACCGCGTGTTGACCAACTACAACTACATCGCCAGCAAGCTGCTGCCCACGCCCAGCCACTGGCGCGCCCGCACCTATTACCACCTGGGTGAGGCGTACTTCGCGCAGGGGTTGTACCGCGAGGCTTCGGGCATGTACCGCCTGGTCCTGACCGGTTACCCGCGCAGCAACGTCGCGGCGCCGTCGTTGCAGGGACTGGTGGCGTCGCTCAGCCGCAGCGGCGAGTACGAGACGGCCCTCGCCGAGCAGGAGCGTTTCCTGCTGGTCCTGGCCAACACCGAGAGCGAGCACGGCGCCAACAGTCTGGCCGTGGGGTCGATCTTCTTCAACCAGCACAAGTACGACGAGGCGCTCGAGCAGTTCACCGAGTTCCTCGCGGCCAGCCCCGAGGATCCGGCCGCGGCGACCGCGCTGGCCAACCAGGCCGACTGCTACTACCGCCTGCAGTACTACGAGCAGGCGATCGAGGCCTGGTCCGACCTGCTGGCGCGCTTCCCGCTGGCGCCCGAGGCTCCCGAGGCGCTCTACCGCATCGGCGACACGCAGTTCGGTCTGGGCCGCTTCGACCTGGCCGCCGCGAGCTACAGCCGCATGCAGACCCAGTTCCCCGAAGGCGATCACGTCGCGGACGCCGCCTTCGGTCTGGCCAACTGCGCCTACAACCAGGGACAGGACGACCTGGCGATCAGCCGCTTCACGACATTTGTCGAGACGTTCCCGCAGGATGTCCGGGGCGAGGACGCCGAACTCGGCATCCAGAGCTGCTACTATCGCAGCGGCCGCGACATGACCGAGTACCTGCAACGGCATCCCGAGAGCGCCCTGGCCGCGGACGTCTACTGGAACAAGGGCCAGGAGGCGTTCGCCGCCGGCGAGTTCGCCGCTGCGGCCGACGCGTTCGAGCGCGTGACCCTGGACTACCCCGACAGCGAGTCGGCGCCCGGCGCGCTCTTCTATCTGGCCGAGAGCTACTACCGGGCCGAGTCGTTCGAACAGGCCCTCGCCGGCTTCCGCAACTTCGCCACGACGCACCCGGACCACGAGCTGGCCGAGCTGTCGCATCTTCGCGCCAGCACCGTGCTCTTCAAGCTCGAACGCTACGACGAGGCGGCCGTGGCCTACGAGGTCCTCACCGACCTCTTCCCGGCCGGCGAGTACGCGCCGCTGGCGGCCTACAACGCGAGCATCTGCTACCAGGAGCTGGAGCAGTGGCACGCGGCCATCGGCAGCCTCGAACGCTTCGCCGCCGACTATCCCGGCCACGAGAACGCCGACGGAGTCTGGATGCAGGTCGCGGCGCTCTACCAGGAGGAACTCGGCGACTGGACGCGCGCGGTGGACGCCTACGACCGCGCCGCGGCCCAGGTCGGCGCTCCGCTCGCGGAGATCCGTTACCGGCAAGGTGAATGCCTGGTCAAGGCCGGCGACACCGAGGGCGCCCTGGCGCGGTACGACCAGGCGACCGACGGCGGCGACACCGATCCCTTCCGCATCGCCGCCCTCGCCGAGAGCGGTCGGATCGCCGAGGAACGCGGCGACTGGAATGCAGCCATCAGCGCCTACGAGCGGATCATTTCCGCCGGGGGCAAGGAGGAGTGGCGCGCCATGGCCGAGGACCGGATCGCGGCGATCAGGGACTCCGGCGTCACTGTCGGCGGTTAAGGAAAAACACATATCCGCATAGCGAGCCCCTGTGCCCGTCGAGGGTCCAGGGGCTTCGTTCCGGGCGGGCGCACCGATGACCGGGCGGAATCAGGACCGTGGCATGCTCCTTGCCGAGTTCCCCGTAGAATGCACGCAGACGGACACTGTCGGGATGATGCGGCGACGACCGCGATTCCCGACGGCACATTGCAAGGCTGATTCCGTGCAGATCGCAGTTGCGCGGGATTCCATCGCAGGAAGGTGCGCGCCCATGTTCGGCGACATGTCGATTATCAAGGTATTCCAGTCCTCGCCCACGATGGTGGTGCTGCTGGTGTGTTCGATCGTGACGCTGGGATTCACGGTCGAGCGGCTGCTCTACTTCACGTCCTCGGCCGTGGACATCCGCCGCTTCATGAACGAGCTGGCGAGCCACATCAAGTCAGGGAATCCGCGGGCCGCGCTGGATCAGTGCCAGCGGCTGAACAAGCCCGTCGCCCGCGTCATGGCGCAGGCCGTCACGAGCATGGGCCGCACCCACGAGGAGCAGGTCCAGCGGATCGACACCGCGATCGAGCTGGAGCAGGTCGAGATGGAACGCCACATCGGGGTGCTCGGCACCATGGCCAACATCGCGCCGCTGCTCGGTCTGTTCGGGACGGTGGTCGGGATCATCCGTGCCTTCGCGGACATTGCCCGCACC
>CAZJMO010000139.1:6873-8597 GCA_964547085.1 uncultured Fibrobacteraceae bacterium
CTGCCGCCCGAACCTACGTGACCGGATTCGTCCCGGCCACGGTTGCGCAGATCGCGCCGCTACTCGGGTTGTTCGGTACGGTGGTCGGCATCATCCGCGCGTTCGCGGACATCGCCCGCACCGGTTCCGGCGGAGGCGCCGTGGTCGCCATGGGCGTCTCCGAGGCGCTTCTGACGACGGCCGCGGGCATCATCGTCGCCGTGATCGCGACCGTGTTCTTCAACGTCTTCGTCCGGCGCATCCGTGCGCGGGTGGCGCAGCTGGAGGACGCGCGGGAGACGTGGCTCGCGGTGGTCAGCCAGTATCAGCGTCGGCGTGCCGCCGGTGCCCAGACCGCGACCCATCGCGTCGCCGTCGAGCAGCCCGCTCCCGAGACTGTCGGGAGCTGACATGGTGCGCAAGACTGTCAACCAGGGTCTCAACGACGCCAACATCACGCCCCTGGCGGACGTGACCACCACGCTCATCGTGGTCTTCCTGATCACGATGCCGGCGCTGATGTGGAACGGCTTCGACGTGAACCAGGCCGAGACCGGCGGCGAGAGCCCCGAGGTCCAGACCACGCAGGAACTGGACGAGTCGTTGCTGACGCTCGCGGTCACGCCCGAGGGCCTCAAGCTCAACGGCGCGCTCCTGAGCGACGAGGAGGTGGCGACCTCGCTCACCGATAAGCTCGCCGCACGCAGCGACCGCACCGTGGTCATCGTGCCCGACGACGTGGTCGCCCTCGGACGCGTGGTCACCGCCCTGGACATCGCCAAGGCCAGCGGAGCCGAAAGTCTGGCCCTGCTCAACCGCATCGGGGGATAGACGTGGCGCGGCGAAAGAACGGCCTGAACGTGGAAACCAAGGTCAACGTGGTGCCCATCATCAACGTCTCGCTGGTGGTGGTGCTCACGCTGATGATGATCGCACCGTTCCTGACCGGCGAGGAGATCGACGTCGATCTGCCCGAGGCCATGGCCAGCCAGGCGGACGACACCGACAACATCGAAATCCTCTACACCGGCGATCGGCGGATCATCGTCGACGACACCGTGCTGTCGCTCGAGGAACTGCCGATGGCGTTGGCCGGGACCTTCGAGGCCATGCCGCACGGCGTGGCCGTCATCAAGGCGGACCAGAACCTGCCGTACGGCGAGGTCGAGATGCTGATCGCGGCGATCGAGAGCGCCGGAGCGCCCCGGATCGCGCTGGCCACCCGTCCCAAGGGAGACCGGCCATGATGCAACAGGCCATCGACCGCTCGTCCCAGACGCGGGGCTCGCTCGTGGTCAGCATCGTGGTCCACGGTCTGGCGCTGCTGCTGCTGGGATTCCTGGCCGGCCGCGAGGCGGTCGACCGTTTCTCCGGTGACGAGATCACCGAGATCGCGTACATCGAGGCGCGCTACGGCGAGGACGTGGCGGAGAAGGTGCAGCTCAAGAAGCTGGCGCCGCCCGGACCGCAGGGACCCGGCATCTCGACCGATTCGGCGATGGGACCCAAGGAGCCCGCGGCCGCGCCCGAACCGGCGCCCGCGGCGGTGGTTGAGCCGCGACGACTGGAACCGGCGCCGAAGCTGGCCCCGGAACGTGTCGAGCCCGAACGACCGGCCCTGGCTGCGGTCGCCCTGCCCGACATCGCCCCGGTGAGCACGCCGCGGCAGGAGCTGGCGCAGGCCGAGCAACTGGTGGCGCAGGTCGCGCCCGCACCGACGCGGCAGGTGATCGACACGAACGATC
>CAZJMO010000140.1:0-6426 GCA_964547085.1 uncultured Fibrobacteraceae bacterium
GCGCAGTTCCGGCGACGGATCGAGTTCCTGCAGACGTCGCAGCGGCGCAATCGCGGCCGCGGTGTTCCCGGTCGCAAGATGGAGGTTGGCCTCCCCGCGCAGCGACGCAGGGCAATCCCCGCACGCTCGCCTCGCCAGACGAATCTGCTCCAACGCGTCGCGTCGAATATTCAGGTCGGCCAGGGCATCGGCGTATTCCAGCCGCCACAGCGGCCGATCCGGCTCCAGTTGGACCGCGTACTCGAACTCGCCCAGCGCCCTCCCGACACGGCCGCTGCTCCGTAGCGCCCGGGCCAGACCGAGATGCAGCGCCGCGTCGTCCGGCGCCTCGACCAGCCCCGCCTCCAGGACCGGGATCGCCGCCTGCGGCCGGCCTGCGGCAACCAGCGCCGCCCCGAGGCGCTGGCGCACGCGCCACACGTTCCGCGGTTCGACGGAACCCGACAGCAGCAGTTCCTCGGCGATCTCCACGGCCTCCTCGGGCCGCCCTTCGGTCAGCAAGGAATCCAGCCGGGCGAGGTCGATCGTGTCGTCAGCGAACGTCGCCCGTCCGGCCACGAGCAGCATCAGGAGCATGATTACGACTCGCCGCATCGGGACAACCACCCCTCAAGCCTGCCGGGAACCACACTAGAATTGACCACTACCAAGATAACTTGATATAATTCCAGGATCGAGACAAGGCCGCCCACCCGCCCCACTCACCGTGGGATGGTTTGGTATGCCCATGCATCATTGCCGGAGGAGCACACCGCCATGACGGCCGTCGATCGAGTTTCCTCCCGCACGCGCGCCGTCGTGTTGCTTGTGTCGGCCCTGGTCGGGCTCTCCGCCCTGACCGGACCAGCGGTGGCGCTCGTCCATATCGATTTCGAACAACCGTACTACGCGCATGCCGAGATGCAGGTCTGGGATTTCTGCCTCGTCCTGGACGACGGCGTCTACCACATCTTCTATCTCGGCGTTCCCGAGAGCAACCCTACACCGATGGCCTCCGACGACATCTGGCACGCGACCAGTCCGGATCTCGAACACTGGACCTCGCCGGCAAGCGTGCTGTCGGTGTCCGAGGCGACATACGAGTCCGGCGCCGTCTGGGCCCCCGACGTGATCCGCGACCCGATCTCCGGCCTCTGGTGGATGGCGTACACTGCGGTTGACGACCAGGCCAACCAGCGGATCTGCACGGCATGGTCATCGGATCTCACCACGTGGAACAAGTCGGAACTCAACCCCGTCATCGAACCGGATCCGGCCACGTTCTTCTACTACCCGCTCGGTGGCTGGGCGGAATGTCGCGACCCCTTCCTCTACCGCGAGGACGACCGGTGGCACATGCTGGTGTCGGCCAAGATCCCTGGTATTCCCGAAGGCCGCGGCGTGGTGGCGCACTCCACGTCGCTCGACATGGTCAACTGGTCCCCGCTGGACGTCTTCCTCGTCAACGACGGCAATACACCGACCAACACGCCCGAAAGCAGCCAGTACATCGTCCGCAAAGGCATCCACCACGTCTTCTGCCTGGAATCCGGCGCCACCGGCCTCTACCACCTCGCAGCCGACGATCCCCGGGACCTCTCGTTCAACAACCTCTCGATCATCGACTACGGCCTCGCCCCGGAAGTGGACAGTTTCGACGGCGGGATGAACTGGATCTTCGCCCGCATGGGGCCATACCAAGAACCGGATCGCAGCGTCCTGAGTTTCGTGATCCGCATCGACACCTTGCAGTTCCAGAGCGGCCTCGATGCGCCGAGCATCGACATGGCTCCGCCGTTGGCCCGGGACTTCGCCGAGTATTCCGGCAACATGTGTCTGGGCAATCCCTGCTTCGGCGACAACCCCGCGCGGCGCGGCGAGGAACCGGCGGGCGTCCAGGGGAACTTCTTCTTCGGGTCCCGCGAGTATTACCCGGGACCGCTCTCGGGAATCGGCAACCCCGGCACTATGCTCGGCGAGACAGCCATGGGATTCATGAACACGGAAGAGTTCGTCATCGAGGGCGACAAGATCTCCATGCTTGTCGGGGGCACCAACAACCCCGAGGAGTGTTTCGTGGCGCTCATGGATGCCCAGACCGACACGGTTCTGGCGCGCGCACACGGGCTCGGCTCGGAAACCATGACCCTGCACCAATGGGGTGTTCGTTCGCTGCAAGGACGTCGCGTTTACATCAGGATCGAGGATTCGGACCCCTACGGGCACATCAATGTCGATGAGATCATCGAGGTCATCGACCCGACCACCTCCGTCGACGGCCCGTCCGGCACCACCCCGGATCTGCTGACGGATCTCGGTCCGTTCCCCAATCCGTTCAACCCGACGACCCGCCTCCGCTTCGCGTTGACGGCCGACGCCGAGTGCAGGATCCGCATCCACGACCTCCGCGGGCGCCTGATCTGGGACTCCGGCAGCATCTCCGGGCAGGCCGGGATCAACACCGTAACGTGGAGTGGTTGCGACGGTGGCGGGAAGCAGGCCCCGGGCGGGGTGTACGTGTACCGGTTGCTTGCCGGCGGAAGATCCGCGGCCAGCGGCAAGCTGACGCTCGCCCCCTGATCCGGTGTCCCGGAGTCGAGGCAGGACCCGAGGCTAGCGAGCCACCAGGACCACGCGGCCGCGGCCGCTCCGCGATCCGCTCGTGATGCGATAGAGATAGACTCCGTCCGCCGCCCGGTGCCCGTCCCGACCGGTTCCGTCCCAGGTCACGCACGCGCGCCCCGCGGTCACCCGGCCGTCGGTCACGCGCCGGACCAGTCGCCCCCGGACGTCGTAGATCTCCAGGGTCGGCGACGCGATCCCGCCCGACTTCGCGGCCGTGTCTCCCAGATCGAGTTCGATGCGCGCCAGATCCCGGCAGGGATTCGGATAGGCGCGGCTCGGCATATCCGCGACCACGGTCCCTCCCGGCTCGGCGAGGTAGCCGACCAACAGGTCCGTCAGGCCGTCGATAGCGTCGGGCGTCGGCAGTTCACGGTTCTCGATCGTCCCGTTCGCCGTCGCCAGGGGACCGCCGAACAGGAACCGCATGTCCTCGGCGATGATTTCCCGGTGCCGCCAGGCGTGAGGCACGTCCGCGCCGTCGAGGCCCGCGGGATCGAGGCCGCGCAGGCGGCGATACGCGTCCCAGCGCTCGGGGCGACCGTCGACCGCGGCCCAGCACAGCACATGCCCCATCTCGTGCGTCGCGACATAGGCCACGGCCTCGTCCGACTGACGGGCCAGGCCGGGAGCGAGAAAAATCACGTCGTTGCGCGCGAAGCTCGAGAGGATCCCCGCCGGAAAACCAGGCAGCAGGAACACGTCCACGGCGATGTCGCTGTGGAATCCCTGCATGGAAACCAGTGCCTCCTCGACCACCGCGGCATCGACCGGGACCAGACCGCTCCAGGGGTAGGCCTCGTTCTCCAGTTCGACCGTACCGACAGCGGGATGCTCGAGGTAGGTCCGGCCGTCGCGCTGGACGAGCCAGCGGGCCAGGATGTCCTCGGTGGAGTGGATCGTCACGTGGAGCCCCGAAATCGTCTCCAGGGTGGCCGCTTTTACGATCGACGAACTCACCGCGAGGGCGGTCAGGACCAACGCCATCATCACGGTCATCGAATTCTTGAAACCGTGCTTCGACATCCTGAGGCCTCCTGGTCCGTCCCGGGAAATCCTGCGGCGGGTTGCTCCCTCCTGGGGCGCGCTCCCGATCATGTCGCCAAACATCGCAGGGACCGTTCCAGCCGGATCGGCACCGATACGCGCCGCCGTCGAGGCTCGGAGGTCAGTTCGTGACTGTCACTTATTTGCTTTTATTACAACACCTTGTGCTCTGTTTACCGCAGTCCGGCGCAACTGGCACAAGACTGCCGACAGGTCACGCCGCAGCCTCGTTGGGGATTTTTCCCCAAACACCTGCGCATTATACCACAGATTTGATGTTATCACGCGAAAGGAAGAGGTCGCGACATCGGGCAGGAATCATGGGAGGCGGGAATCAGACGACCGGAGAATCCGCGGTCGGGACAGTCGCGGTCGACACCTTCACCACGGGCGAACGCGCGCCGAAGCGGCTCAGGATGATCGCTCCCAAACCGGAGCAGAACGCCACGAACTTGATCAGACGGCCCATCCAGGAGATCAGCAGCACCAGAATCGTCGGCAGGCCGAACGCCCCCATCATGGCCGCCACGAACGCCACTGCATGCAGCGCAAGCATCCCCATCAGGACCGCGCGCCAGGGGTTTTCGCAGCCGAGATTGAGACTGCGACAGATCCGCCGTCCGACACCGAGGGACGCCACTCCGACCGCGACCAGGTCGACCAGCGCCACGGCCATCAGGACCAGGATGGCGACCGGAATCCCGATCACCGTGAGCACCAGGATCGCACACAGTCCGACCAGTACGAAATGGCCGACCAGCGCCATGATAAGCCCCAGGCCGAAACTCTCGCTGCCGCGACCGGACTGGGTCGTCAGCATCTGCTCCAGCCGCGCACGCGGCGTCAGCGCGAGGATCAGGATCACCATGAAGAGCAGCAGCAGGAACAGCGCCTGCCAACCCCAGAAACCGGTCCAGCCTCCGACATCGATCCCCAGTGACTGCGGAATCATGGCATCGCCCGGATGGACCACCGTCACCGACCCGACCCGCGCACCGTCGGCCCTATCGAAGTGACCCAACACCGAGATGATCTCACCCTCGACCTCGGCGGTCTCGGCCAGCGTGAGGTCGCCCAGCACCACGACCAGATCGCCCTCGATCCGACCCTTGATCTCGGCATCGCCCATGATGGCAACGACATCGCCCAGCACGACCTCGTCGGCCGCGACCTCGAGGTCGTCGCGAAATTTGACGATCCCGCCGTCGATCACTCGCTCGGGCTTGGGGGGCGCCACGGGTACGACATCGAGCCCGCCGTCGCTCCAGTTCCAGGTGAAACCGGATTCATCGTCGCCGACGCGGATGGTGTCGGGAATCTCGTCCAGGAGTACCTGCGTGATGGAACTGAGGCCCGCGCTGAGGCGATCACCGAGGTCGTCCGGCAGATCGAGGGTCACCCGGCCGCCGCGGCCGTCCCGCAGGCTGACCTGGCCCTCGTCCACTTCCAATTGCAGTTCGGAGATCTGTGCGGTGACGCCGCTGAGAGCATTGCTCAGGGACGTGATCGCCGCCTCGACCTCGATAAGACGCTCGTCCGGCGCCGACCCGGTCTCGTCGAAAGCGCCGACCGAGTCCCGAAGCGCTCCGATGATCTCCGCGTAACGCTCGATCTCCTGCCGCAGGGAATCGCGCATCGCTTCACGCTGCAGGGTCTCAGCGGACACCTTCGGCGGCGCCGGCGGCGGGGTCTGGGCACGAACGGAACCGTGCAGGAACAACGACAGGAATGCTCCCATGCAGACGATCACAGCCACCAGAGCGGCACGTCTCATCGTGGGAGCCTGACGCATCTCAGGCCCCTTCCCGCGCGTGCGCCACGGCCATGACCAGTCGACGCGCGATACTCCGGAGGGCGACCACGGTCTCGGGCACCATCCCTGCCACCGCCGCGATCAACGCGGCATCCGGCAGCAGACCGGCGACCCGGCCGACGAGGACCAGCCCCGCCACCGCAGCACCGGTTGCACGCACACCACGCGCGCGCACCCAGACCGGCAAGGTCTCTTCCTCGAGGAAGACAGGAACGCGGTTCCGGCGCAGGCCGGCCATCGCTCGATATTGCTCGTAGGGCACCGAGGCCAGGACCTTGGCGTCGAAGTCCGCAGGAACGTCACGCTCCGGCAGCGCTTCCAGACCGGCCACCAACTGCTCGATACCAGCCAGTTCCTCGGCGCACGCCTCACATTCGCGAACGTGCAGGAACACGCGCATGGACTCGGGCTTTTCCAGCACGCCGTCCAGATAGTCCTGCAGGCGCTGCTGGCATTCGGCGCAGGTCAGGTGGGATGCCTGGCGGGAATGCTGTGCGCTCATGATTTCGATTCTCCTTGATGCGGAGCCGCGGGGGCGACTCCACCCAGGACATCGGCCCTGGGCCGATCATCCTCGTTTTACGGGAGCGGGCACGGTATACGTTCCCGCTCCCTGGACCGCGACGAACGACGTATCCCCCGACAACGACATGTCCATCCGTCACGGTATGCGGTTGTACCGATTGTCCGGACGGAAGTTGCGGAACCCGCAGCGCCGACCGGAACTGTGGCGACGCGTCCATTACGCGAGTTCCTTGCGCCGGGTTTCATCAAATCTCGTACTTTCGCGCGGCCAGTATCTGCTGGATCATATTCCGCGCGCGGTGGATCCTCGCCTTGACCGTTCCCAGCGGCAATTGCAGCACCTGCGCGATTTCCGGGAAGGACAGTTCCTCATAGGCCTTGAGCACGAAGACTTCGCGCTGCGACGGCGGCAGCGTGGCCACAGCTTGCGCGATCCGCTC
>CAZJMO010000140.1:6436-8533 GCA_964547085.1 uncultured Fibrobacteraceae bacterium
ACGTCTCGGCAATCTCCTCGTACGACAGCTGCTGGTCGTGTCGCAGCAACGTGATCACCCGGTAATGCGGCGGCAACTCGGCAATAACCTCTTCCAGCTTCTCCAGCGCCTCGCGCCGCTGCAGGATCACATCGGGTCCGGGACCCTCGTGGGGAACCTGCATCTCGGCCTCGTCGTCGTCGCTGCCGCCGTCGCGCTCCAGCGAAAGGAAACGCAGACGCTGACGACGCAGATGGTCGATGCAGTGGTTGGTTGCGATGCGGAAGAGCCAACTGCTGAACGCATACTGCTCGTCGTAGCGGTCCAGAAGCCGGAAAACCTTGATAAAGACTTCCTGGGCCAGGTCGCGCGCATCCTCATCGTTGCGGACCATGCGCCAGCACAGGTTATAGATGGGGCCTCGGTAACGCGTCAGGACCGCCTGAAAGGCGGCCTCTTCGCCCCGTTTGCAGCGGCGGATCAGTTTCTGGTCGGCGCGACGATCGAACATCATTCAAAACCTGGAACTGATGGAGGCTGTTCGTGACGGACAAACACCATCGCAGGTCGGACGCCAACGGTCAACTTCCGGTTGCGCGCGTTGACACCCCATCGATCGGCACCTAGACTACCGTTCAACAACTCTGTCAGGGAAGAAACGAGTGACGGGTCCTCCGGTTCGACATCGGTGGCCGTGGATCCGTGACGATATCAGCCAGGAGGCGCAAACGTGAGTTCCATCGAACAGATCAATGCCCGTGAGATTCTCGACTCCAGGGGGAATCCCACCGTCGAAGTGGACGTGATGTTGGAAGACGGGTCCGCCGGCCGCGCGGCTGTTCCCAGCGGCGCCAGCACCGGTGAACACGAGGCCCACGAACTCCGCGACGGCGACAAGGACCGCTTCGGCGGCAAGGGCGTCCTGGACGCCGTCAAGAACGTCCAGTCGATCGAGGACGACCTGCTGGACATGGATGCCACCGATCAGGTGTTGATCGACCGCGTCCTGTGCGAACTGGACGGCACCCCGAACAAGTCCAAGCTCGGCGCCAACGCCATCCTGGGCGTGTCGCTGGCAGTGGCCAAGGCCGCGGCCGAGTCGGTAGGCCTGCCCTTGTACCAGTACATCGGCGGCGTGCACGCACGCACCCTGCCGGTGCCCATGATGAACGTCCTGAACGGCGGCTCCCACGCCGACAACAACGTGGACATCCAGGAGTTCATGATCATGCCCCTGGGCGCGCCGACCTTCTCGGAGGCACTGCGCTACGGCGCCCAGACGTTCCACACGCTGAAGAAGCTGCTCAACGAGAAGGGCCTCTCCACCGGCGTCGGCGACGAGGGCGGCTTCGCGCCCAACCTGGGCAGCAACCGCGAGGCTCTCGACCTGCTGGTCCAGGCCATCGAGAAGGCCGGTTTCAAGCCCGGCGAGGAGATCGCCATCGCGCTGGATCCGGCCAGCAGCGAGTTCTACAACGACGGCAAGTACGTACTCCAGGCCGAAGGCGGCGAGCCCTGGGACGCAGAGCAGATGGTGGCGTTCTACGCCGACCTCGTCGACAACTACCCCATCGTTTCCATCGAGGACGGTCTGGCCGAGGACGACTGGGCCGGTTGGGGCAAGCTCTATGATAAGCTGGGCAACCGCATCCAGATCGTGGGCGACGACCTCTTCGTGACCAACCCCGAGCGCCTCAGCCGCGGCATCGAGGAGCGTTGCGCCAACAGCGTCCTGATCAAGCTGAACCAGATCGGCACGCTGAGCGAGACCCTGGAGACCATCGAGATCGCCAAGCGCGCGAGCTTCACCAACGTGATCAGCCACCGCTCCGGCGAGACCGAGGACACCACGATCGCCAGCCTCGCCGTGGCCACCAACGCGGGCCAGATCAAGACCGGTTCGCTGTGCCGCAGCGACCGTATCGCGAAGTACAACGAGCTGCTCCGCATCGAGGAAGAGCTTGACGACCTGGCGGTGTTCCCGGGACACTCCTGCTTCTACAACCTTCGATAGATCCATGGCACGCGGGGTCGGGCGCGATCCGGCCCGACCCCGCAGCCATTCCGAGCCTTGCTCCAGGAGACGACCATGCCGGACAGGGATGTCCCCCCGCGGTC
>CAZJMO010000141.1:0-8495 GCA_964547085.1 uncultured Fibrobacteraceae bacterium
GCTCGTATCGCGCGCAGCCTCGCGCATGGCACGGCTGAGGCGGAGCTGGAGCTTCCAGTCGAAGTTGTCGGGCAGCTCCGGCTCGGTGGCGCTCAGCATGCGCAGACCCACCATGAGGTCCTCGCGGAAGGCGCGGCACTCGGAACAGCTCTCGAGATGTCGCTGCAGCGCCGGCACGTCCTGCGGCGCCAGCTGACCGTCCATCTCCAGGCTGATATATTCCTGGAACTTGCTGCACTTCATGCGCAGATGCCTCCGTCGTTTGTCATTCGTCATCCGCCGCGGCCCGCGCCTCGATCCGCTCGAGTTCCTCGAGCAGGGCTTCGTTGCGCAGGAGCGGTTTGATGTTCTGCCGGAATCGGTTCCGCGCCCGGTTGATGCGCGAGCGCACCGTGCCGAGCTTGAGACCGGTCACCTGCTGGATCTCCTCGTAGGACAGCTGGTCGACCTCGCGCAGGAGGAACGGCACCCGGTACTTCTCCGGTATCCTGGCCGTGGCCTCGTTGATCAACGTTCCCAGCTCTTCCGCCTCGACGCCCCGGCTCGGGTCGGCGTGAGGGTCGGCCGGATCGACCGGCTTCTCGTCCTCGTCCGGGACGGGGTTGAGACTCAGCAGCCGCGGCGCCCGGGACTTCTGCCGCATGCGGTTGCGAACGAGATTGGTGGCAATGGTGAAGACCCACGTGGAGAACTTCGCGATCTCACGGTATTTGTCCGCGTGCATGTAGACACGGATCAGCGTCTCCTGGGTCATCTCCTCGGCCAGGCCCGGGTCCTTGACCATGCGCATCGTGAAGGAATAGAGACGTCCCTTGTAACGCGCGACGATCTCGTCGAACGCACGGCGATGCCCCTTCTGGACCAGGACGATGAGATCTTCGTCCCGGATGTCCTTCAGTCCTTCGGGACTGCCGGACGCCCGAATCGGTTGGTCTTCACGCGAAAGGTTCACAGCGCCCCTCCTTGGGGTCCGAAACCAGAAACCAGCCCCCGGTATACACCCCCGGTGACGGCAGGGTTCCGCAAAAACATCGGTATCAAGGCAAGAAATCCGCCAGCGGCCAGAGCGGCAGATACGCTTCGGCCGGGACCGTGACCGACTCCTGGACCGGCGGATCGGTTTCCAGACGGCCGGGCCATTGAGCCGTGGTCATCTCGAAGCACCCATCCACCCAACGTATCAGGAATCGCAATCCATCGCCGCCGTGACCGCGGCCACGCGCCGTCATGCGCTTTCGCAGCCGTCCCTGACCCGCGGTCGTCGCGCGCCCGGGCGGGCGCCAGTCGGTCGGCAACGCCGCCCAGCTATCGAGTTCGACGGTCGCCGGGAACGCAGGGCCGGCCAGCCGCCACCGCGCCTTCTCCTCCGACGGCGCACCCGCCGACGGGACACCGTCGAGCCAGAGCGCGAACAGTTCCCCAAGCGCCGCGCCGGCTTCCGGGCCGGTCTTTCGCCAGGGTTCGTGCCAAGGTTGGACAAAACCCGCCTCCGGCGAGGCGACCAGTGTCCACCCCTGCCCGCGCCGATGCAGCAGCGTCTGCCTGGTCACCGGTGTGGTCGTCCCGTGCGGCGCCATTTCGCATCGCCATCGGTCGTCCGCACCGCGGAGGACGAGCACGCGGCCCGACACCGTTCCGAGCGGGGACGACAGCGTCCACGCGCCGTCGGCGAGCACCGCGTCCTGCGCTACCGCCGCAGAGCACCAGCAAACCAGCAGGCCGACCACGACGCCGATGCCCGCGAGCGCTCCCCGCACGCGGTCAGCGTTCACCGGCGATCTCCTTCCGGAGCGCCTCCAGGCGCACCCTGTCGCCGCCGATCTCGATAGCCTGATCCAGGATGTCCACCGCCTCGTCGAGTTTGCCGAGGCGCCGCAGAACCACCGCGAGGTGCTCGAGGATCACCGGATCGCCGGGACGATCGTTGACCGCCTTGACAAGCCATTCGAAAGCCTCCGCATCCCGCCCGGCCTGATGGAGCACCCAACCCAGCGAGTCGAGGTACGCACCGTTCTCGGGGTCCGAGAGCAGCGCCTGGCGGACGAGTTCTTCGGCGTGCTCGAGATCCTCGCCCAGCTCCGCCAGGAAGTACCCGTAGCTGTTGGCGACCTCCGCGTCGTCCGGGAACTCTCGCTGGAGATTGCCCAGAACCTTGCGGGCCTCGGCCATTCGCCCCGCCTCCTGCAGCGTGAAACCGAGTTCGAGCATGGCCGCCACCCGCGTCTCGTTGACGTCGCCGGCCATGTGGAACTGCCGCGCGGCCCGGTCCAGATCGCCGAGCGTCCGATACGCGTAGCCGAGGATCATGTGCCCCTCGGCATCCTGCGGATGCACGCTCACGCTGGCCTTGGCCGCATGCATGAGAGCTTCCCGGCGCAGCTCGGATTGGCGGTCGTCCGGGTTCTCGGCCGCCAGGTCGGCGCGGTCGTGCAGGATCATCAGGCGCAGGAGCGAGACCCTGTAGAGCGCCAGCGACGGTTCCAGTTCGATCGCCGCGCGGAGATGCTCGACAGCGCCGTCATAGTCGTCCTGCATGTCGAGCGCACGCCCCCAGAGGAACTCGACCTCGGCCACGCCGGGCCAGCGCGCGGCGATGTCGGGCAACAGGTCGAGAGCGACCTCGACGCGGCCCAATCCGAGGTGATACCGGGCGAGCTGGATCTCGGCGTCGCGGTCGTGGATTCCGTCTTCCCGCACCGATTCGAGCACCGACGCCGCCGTCTCGTAATCGCCCCGGGCCGCGAGCAGATCCGCTAGATCCCGGCGGCACTCCGGACGGTCGGAAACGCCCTTCTCGCGGCGTGCGCGGTCTCCGGCGATCGCCTCGGCACGAGCCTCGTCCAGCCGACCGCGATGAACCAGGAACCGGATCAGCGAGACACGGATCGGATGCGACGCGGGTTCGGATTTCAGACCTTCGCGCAGCAGGGCCGCCATCTCATCGAAGCGTTCCTTCCGCTGCAACAGCGCCCCGGCCGCGAGGATGTATTCCTCGGCTCTTTCGGGATCGCGCCGCATCGCGTCCCGGTAGATTTCGATGGCATCGTCGACGCGGTCGAGTTGTCCGAGCAGGTCGGCCTCGAGCTTGATGATCCCGGGATCGTCCTCGCCCTGTTCACGCAGTTGCCGAACCTGCTGCAGCGACGCGTGCGGTCGGCCCGCCTGGGCCAGCAGCAGCGAGTACTCGCGGCGCAGGTCGAGGCTGTCCGGTTCGGACACGACCAGGTCGCCGTAGATCCGCGCCGCGTCGTTGATGAAACCGGCCTCCACCAGGCTCGCGGCGTACGACAGCGCGATACGCCGGGATTCCGGCGCCAGCCGGTACGCGCGGTTGAGGAAGACCAGTGCGGCCTCGTTCTCTCCCTGTTGCTGCAGCGACCTTCCGATGGCATACGCCGAAGTGGCGCCAAGCGGCAACCCGATGTCGTCTCCGGCGTTGTCGGGCAGCAACATCACCTGGTCCGCGGGACGCGGCAGATTGTCCGGTGTCGTGCCGGACGCCGATACGGCCAGCAGAAGGATCGCCGGCAGGAGGCGCAGACAACGGGGCGAAGGCATGGAGGATCCTTCCCGGCTGCCGCAGCCGCAGGCGCCGCGCTCAGTCCGCAGAGGGGTTTGCGAGTTCCTCAAGAAGTTCGACGTGCTCGGAGAGATTCGCCAGCGCGATGCGCGCCGCTTCCTGTTCGGCACTCTTCTTGTTATGGCCCTCCCCTTGTCCCATGACATGCCCGTTGAACGACACCGTGACGTTGAACACGCGGGCATGATCCGGACCGTCGGCGGAGACGATGCGATACCGCGGCGGATTCTTGAATCGCGCCTGGATGATCTCCTGGAGCTGCGACTTGTGGTTGTCCCGTCCGCGGCGCGCCAGGAGCTGGTCGCAGTTGTAGAGCAGACAGCGCGCGATCATGTGCTGGGCCGCCACCAGACCGCCGTCGAGATAGACCGCGCCGATGATGGCCTCGGTGGTGTCGGCCAGGATGCTGGATCGACGTCGACCGCCGGTCGCAGCCTCGCTCCGGGACATGCAGATGTGCTCGCCCAGTTCCAGGGTCGTGGCGACCTCGCACAGGCGGTCGCGGCAGACGAGCAGCGACTTCATCTTCGTGAGATCGCCCTCGCTGCAGCCCGGGTATCGCCGGTAGAGGTAGTCGTTGACCACCAGACCGAGCACCGCGTCCCCGAGGAACTCGAGCCGCTCGTTGCTGTCCTCCCGCGAGTGCTTGACCACATAGGAATGGGATCGATGCAGCAGCGAGTTGTCCAGTAGCGTGGTATCCGCGAAATGGTGCCCGACCTTGGCTTCCAACAACTCACGTTGCGTCGGGTCCACCGCCGGCGGCGGTCCGGCGACGGCTGCATCGTCCGCCGCCGGTCCCGTCAGCTTCTGCCAAAAATCCTTCAAACCCATGGTGATCAGGAAACCGCCTGGAAGCACAGAGTGATGTTGTGGCCGCCGAATCCGAAGGAATTCGAGAGCGCATACTCGGCGGGCTGCCGAACCGCTTCACCCACACAGTAGTCGAGGTCGCACTCCGGATCGGGGTTGACCAGGTTGATCGTCGGCGGTAGGACCCCGTCCTTGAGAGCCAGGAGCGTAATCCCTGCTTCGACGGCTCCCGCCGCACCCAGCAGATGTCCGACCATCGATTTCGTGGAACTGATCTTGACGGACTCCGCGCACTCACCGAAAACGTTGCGGATGGCCAGCGTCTCGATCTTGTCGTTCCACGGCGTCGATGTGCCGTGCGCGTTGATGTACCCGACCTGCTCCGGCGCGATGCCAGCGCTCTGCAGCGCCAGGCGCATGCTCTGCGACGCGCCGTGACCGCCGGTCGCCGGCTGCGTCATGTGGAAGGCGTCGGCGGTGGCCCCGTGGCCGACCACGTAGCCCAGGATCTCCGCGCCGCGCGCCTTGGCGTGCTCCTCGGACTCGAGCACCAGCATGCCGCCGCCCTCGCCCAGCACGAAGCCGTCGCGTTCCTTGTCGAACGGCCGGCTCGCCGTGGCGGGGTCGTCGTTGCGCGTCGACAGCGCCTTCATGCTGCCGAAACCGGCCACCGCCATGGGACAGACCGCAGCTTCGCTGCCGCCGGCCAGCATGACGTCGGCGGCGCCCAGACGGATCTGGTCACAAGCCGAGGCGATCGCGTGTCCGGCCGAGGCACAAGCCGAGACCGTGCAGAAGTTGGGGCCGCACATCCCGAAACGGATCGACACCAGGCCCGCGGCCATGTCGGCGATCATCATGGGAATGAACATGGGCGACACGCCGCGCGGTCCACGCCGGATCAGACGCGAGTGCTGGTCCTCGAAGGTCTGCATCCCGCCGATGCCCGAGGCGATGATCACGCCGGCGCGGAACGGGTCGTCCAATTCTCCGAGAGCGGCCTGATCCATGGCCTCCTGGGCCGCGTGGATCGCGAACTGGCTGTATCTGTCGGCCTTGCGAGCGTCCTTGGGATCCATCAATACAGTGGGATCGAATCCCTGGACCTCGGCGCCGAAATTCGAACGGTAGCCCTCCGTATCGAAGGACTCGATGGTACGGATACCGCCGATACCGGCCTGGACGGCTTGCCAGGTAGAGTCCCGGTCGAGCCCGACAGCGGTCACCATGCCGATGCCGGTGACGGCCACACGACGTTGGTTCACGGCCAAACCTCCATGTCCTGCTGAATAACAACCCCGGCCCCAACGTGGTCACGTTGCGGGCCGGGGTCGAGAACCAACTCCCCGGCCCTCGGCCGGTGATGGCACGAATTCGCTACTGATCGGCGAGGCGCTCATCGAGGTAATCGATGGCGTCCTGAACGGTCCGCAGTTTCTCCTGATCCTCATCGGGGATCGTGAGGTTGAATTCGTCCTCGAGATCCATCACCAGCTCGACGGTGTCGAGGCTGTCGGCACCCAGGTCGTCCAGAAAGGACGCCTCAGGCGTGATCTGCTCGGGGTTGACGGACAGCTTGCGCTCGATGATTTCGTAGACCTTTTCCTGAATCGAAGCCATTACGATGGCCCTCCTTGAGCGTCGTGACTGCTTCACATGACCATGCCGCCGTCGACCACCAGAGTTTGTCCGGTGATCCAGGCAGCATCCTGAGACAAAAGAAACCGCACCGCGCCGGACAGGTCTTCGACCTTGCCCAAGCGCTTCAGCGGAATCCGCTGCAACATGTCCGCCCGCACCTTCTCGGGAAGGCCGTCGGTCATGTCGGTTTCGATGAACCCGGGCGCGATCGCATTACACGTCACACCCCGTCCACCGAGTTCACGGGCCACCGACTTCGTCATGGCCACGATACCCGCCTTGGCGGCGGCGTAATTAGCCTGTCCGGCGTTGCCGATCAGACCAATCACGGAACTGATACTCACGATCCGCCCCGAGCGTTGCCGCATCATAATCGGGGCTATCGACCGTGTAAAGAAGAAGGTACCGGTGAGATTGACGTCAAGAACTGCTTGCCAATCCTCGGGCGACATCCGCACCAGAAGCCCATCGCGCGTGATCCCCGCGTTGTTCACCAGACCGTGAATGACGGGGAAATCCGTGTGGATCGCCTCCACCGCAGCCTGCACGTCGTCCCAGTTGGAGATGTCCGCCGCGTAGCAGCGCACGTCGCTCTCGGCATGGAACGTCGCCCGTGCCGCTTCGAGTTTCTCCAGACTGCGCCCGACCATCGCCACGGGACGACCATCGGCGGCCACGTCCCGCGCCACCGCGAGACCGATCCCGCGGTTGGCACCGGTCACGATAACCACGCCGTCATTCGCCATTGCGGGCCTCCATGGTGTGCGGCTCGTCCCGGCCGCACGCTTCCTCGATGCGTTCGCGGACCATGGCCAGGTCCTCGACCGTGCCGACCGGCACGAACGTCACATCGGGATACGCCCGGCGGGCGAGGTTCGTCAAGACCTTTCCCGGCCCGACTTCCAGCACCACCTTCGGCCGCTGCGCCTGTCCCTCGATCAGCCAGGCCATGGTGTCGTGCCAGAGCACCGGCGACGTGAGCTGACGCTTCAGACCCGACCGCAGATCCGAGGCGCGCATGACCGGGCGACCCGACACGTTGGCCACCAGCGGCACGGCGGGATCCTCGAAATCAGTAGCCTCCAGGTCGGCAGCGAAACCGGCCGCGGCGTCCGCCAGCAGCGGCGAATGGAACGCTCCGCTGACGTTCAGCGGCGCCACCCGACGCGCACCCGCTTCCTTCAGCGCGACACCTGCCGCGCCCACGGCGTCGATCTCGCCCGAAATGACGATCTGCGCCGCGGAATTGTGGTTGGCCAGCACCACGGACCCGTGCTTTCGGGTCACGTCCGCGCAGACCGTGCGCACCGTCGCGGCATCCAGCCCCATGATCGCAGCCATGGTGCCGGGACGTTCCTGGCCGGCCGCAAACATCAGTTCGCCGCGACGCCGCACCAGCGTCAGGGCCTGCCGGGGCGTGAGCGCGCCGACGGCGGCAGCCGCCGAGAACTCGCCCAGGCTGTGCCCCGCGACGGCCGCGGGCTCGATTCCATGGTCGGCCAGCGCGGCAGCCACCGCGACGCTGTGCGCGAGGATGGCGGGCTGGGCGTTGCGGGTCTCGGTCAGCATCTCGAGCGGACCCTCGAACATGAGGGTCGTCAGATCCATGCCGAGCGTGTCGTTCACGTCCGCGAGCACCGTCGCGGCAGGTCCGCCCGTGACGGCGAGTTCGCGCGCCATGCCCACGAACTGGGAAGCCTGGCCCGGGAATATCATTGGGACGCGGATGGTCTTCATGAGATCAGCCGTCCTCTCCGGCCGCGTCCGCGAGCGCTCGATCGATCAGGTTCGGCAAATCGATGCGAACCTGTCGTTCGGCCATCTTCACCGCGTGGGTGAAGGCCAGCGGCGTACTGCGACCGTGGCAGATGATGGAGACGCCGCGAACACCGAGCAGCGGCGCACCTCCATAAACCTCGTAGTTGAAACGACGCTTGATGACGCCCGCGAAGGCGCCCAATCCCGCCAATTCCTCGGGCGCCATCACGCCCGACCCTGCCAGTGCCTTCAGGAACTGTGCCAGTCCCTCGCACATCTTCAACGCAATGTTGCCGGTGAATCCATCGGTCACCAGCACGTCGCAAGCGCCGACAAGGACATCGTTGCCCTCGACGTTGCCAGTGAAGTTCAATTCCGAATCACGCAGCAGCGCGTGCGTGGCGACGGCAAGGTCGGAACCCTTCGACGATTCTCCGCCGATGTTCAACAGCCCGACCGTCGGCGACTCCAGATCCTGCATTCCGCGGCAATATGTCGCTCCCATGCGGGCGAAATCACACAGCATCTCGGGCGTGCATATTATGTTCACAACGCTGGTATTGGCTATAATTATTACCGGTATAAGCCTGTTGATCGGTTTTAAGGCCGTTGTCCTGATATATTTACCGGTCTTTTATCTGTCGGCTGTTCTGGGTATCTGGTTATTCTATATGCAGCATCAGTTTGAAGGTGTTCATTGGTA
>CAZJMO010000142.1:0-2937 GCA_964547085.1 uncultured Fibrobacteraceae bacterium
CGAGGACAGCCGCACCCACTTCGGCATCTTCTCGCCGGGCGTCACGCAGCTCTTCCCCGACGGGCACGTCCTCAATCTCATCCCGTACGAGTACAACGAGGTCGCGCCGATGCTGGCGGCGGCCATGCGCCTGCCGCAGCCGATCGTCGTGTTGCACCTGACTCGACCCGGCGTGGACATCCTGGACCGCGAGAAGCTGGGCCTGGGCTCGCACCTGCTGGCCGCCCGCGGCGCCTACATCCTGCGCGACTACCGACCGGACGAGCCGCATCAGGGCTGCATCTTCGTGCAGGGCACCATGAGCACCGCCAACCTGCTGAAGGCGCTGCCCGAGGTCGACAAGGCGGGCGTGAACCTGAAGATCGTGGCCACGCCGAGCCTGGACCTGTTCCGCCTGCAGCCGCAGGAATACCAGGACACCGTCGTCAGCAAGGCCGACCGTCTCAACAGCACCTACGTGACCAACATGGCGCGCCGCTGCATGCGCGACTGGACCCTCGGCCCGCTGGCCGACGACTGGGCGCTCAGCAGCGACCAGGACAACCGCTGGCGCGACGGCGGCTCGCTCGACGAGGTCTGCCTCGACGCGAAGATCGACCCGGCCAGCATCGCCAACGGACTCATCGAGTTCGGCCAGGCGTACGAGCAGCGCATGAAGGCGCTGTCGCATCTGGTGGCGCATGCGAAGGGCGAGAGCCACTGACCGGCGCGCCCGTAACGACGACGCCCCCGGAGCCGCGTGCTCCGGGGGCGTTTCTCGTTCGGGACGCAGTCGGTAGGCTCAGGGACAAGTGGCCCCGATGGCCGGGACGAGGCGCACGATGTCGCTGAGGCTGTAGCAGCCGTCCCAACTCAGGTCGGAGCGGTACGTGTACGCACCGAAGTAATCCGACGCGAAGTACACGAGGTCGGTGAGATTCACCTTCAGGTCGCCGTCGATGTCCGGGCTCAGCAGCCGCACGGGCAACGATTCGACCGAATACCAGTTGTCGTACTGGGCCGGGAACCCTTCGACGTAGATCAAGGCCGGACCTTCGGACCAGCCTCCCCCGCGCAGCGGGCGCGCCCACTCGGTCCAGCCGTCCGCATCGGTGTCGACATCGGCCGGGAAAGCGCCCGCGGGAAGGACCGGCAAGTCGGGTCAACTTGCGGCCGTCCCGGCGTTCGCCGGGAACTGCAACCAGACGTGCTCACGCGGATACCCGACGATGGGCTCCAGATACTGATCCACGATCCGGATGCGGATCGTGGCGTCAACGACGCCGCCGCCGTACGCGGACGCCTCGCTGAACGCCTGTCCCGAACCGTCCGGGACCGCGATCAGCGACACGTCCGTGTTCGCCGTGAATTCCAGATCGGTCACGAGCGGGCCGGGGAACTGCGCCGCCGACGGCATCGCAAGCAAGGCGAACAGGCACGAGCAGAGACAGACTCGAGTCATCCAGCGTCTCCTTGTTGCGGGGTGGCGCGTGGATCATACCAGACCGGAGGACTTACAAACAACCCGCGGGCTTGGGTCCCGGGCCGATCGGTGCTAACGTCCGTGCCTTAACCGGAGGTCTTCCATGTCACGACCCACGCGCACGATTCCGCTGATCGCCTCGGCGCTCGTCCTGTTCGCCGCCACCGCGATCGCCGCCGAGCCCGCGCCCGGCACCATCACGTTCGTCGAATCGGTCCCCGCCGAGACCGATCTGGACCTGCCCGAGGTCCCCAACGCCCCCGCCGTGTGGCTCGACCTCGTCGACGGCGCCACCCGCACGCTGGACATCGTCAGCTTCTACGTCTCGCCCAACCCGGACGGCATGGGTCCGCTGCGCCCGGTGCTCGCGGCGGTGGAAGCCCGCGCCGCCGCGGGCGTACAGGTGCGCCTGCTGAGCGACCTCAAGTTCCACGAGACGTACCCCGCGACCATCGATCGCCTGGGCGCCGAGGCCGGCATCGAGGCGCGCCTGCTCGACGCCCGCGCCGCCTGGGGCGGCGTGCTGCACGCCAAGGCCATGATCATCGACGACGCGCGCTTCTATGTCGGCAGCCAGAACTGGGACTGGCGCGCGCTGGAGCACATCCATGAGCTGGGCGCCGTGGTCGAACACCCCGCCATGACCCGCGACCTCCGGCGGATCTACGACATCGACTGGGCGCTGGCCGCCGGAGAGCCGGTCCCGCCGCTGCGCACCGACGTCACCGACGAACCTCAGTGGTCGCCCAGCCGCCGCCTCACGACCCCCGACGGCGCCGTCTGCGACGCCGTCCTGGCCGCCAGCCCGCCGCAGGCCCTCCCCGAAGGCGTGCCCTGGGACCTGCCGCTTTTGATCGACACCATCGACCGCGCCGGGACCCGCGTCCGTCTGCAACTGCTGTCCTACAACCCCGGCGACCGCGACGGCGGCTGGTGGCCCGCGCTGGACAACGCCCTGCGCCGCGCCGAGGCCCGCGGCTGCGACGTCCAGATCATCTTCAGCAACTGGGCCAAGAGGTCGTACATGCTGCCGCACATCCAGAGCCTCGCGGTGTTGCCGCATATCGAGGTGCGGTTCACGAACATCCCCGAGTGGTCCGGCGGCCACGTCCCGTTCGCGCGCGTGGAACATGCGAAGTACCTTACGTGCGACGGCGACGCGCTATGGCTGGGAACCAGCAACGGCTCGCGCGACTACTTCCACCGGTCGCGCAACCTCAGCGTCTTCCTGCGCGGCGACGGCGCCACGACCCAGGCCGATGCATTTTTCGAGCGCAGCTGGAACGGCCCCTACGCCGAGACCGTCGACCCCTGCGGCCGGTACGAACCGCCGCGCCGAAACTAGAAAGCGGAGACGCCATGATCCCGTTCAACGTCGTGCCCGACCGCCTCGAGAAGCACCGGATCGCCCTGGTCGTCGTCGACATCCAGGAACGCTTTCGCGGCCTCGTCTTCGGCCAGGACCGCCTGTTCAA
>CAZJMO010000142.1:2947-6935 GCA_964547085.1 uncultured Fibrobacteraceae bacterium
GCCGGATGATCCGCGCCTTCCGCGAACTGGATCTGCCGATCCTGGTGACCGAACACTACCCGCGCGGCCTCGGGGTCACCGTCCACGAGATCCGCGACCTTCTCGAGGGCGTCCGACCGCTCGAGAAGATCACCTTCTCCTGCGACGGCGACGCCGGGTTCCGGAAGGCCCTCGACCGCCTGAACCGCGATCAGATCGTCCTCTGCGGCATCGAGACCCACGTCTGCATCTACCAGACCGCGCGCGACCTCATGGACCGCGGCAAGCAGGTCTCGGTGGCGGCCGAGGCGGTAAGTTCGCGGCAGGCCGCCGACCGCGAGGTCGGCCTCGAGCACATGCGCCGCATCGGGGTGCAGGTGATGAACGTGGAGATGATCCTCTTCGAGTTGCTGCGGGAGGCGAAGACGCCGGACTTCAAGGCGATCGCGTCGATCCTCAAGGAGGGTTGACCAGCGGCGCGTCGACCTTGGTCAGCCCAGCATCTGGTCCCAGAGGATCTGAAGCCCGACGAGGATCAGGACCATGCCGCCGATCGCCTCCATGCGCCGTCCCGCGAGTCGGCCCAGCACGCTGCCCATAAAGCACCCCGCCAGCGAGAACACGCCGGCGACCACACCGATGATCACGGCCGGCAACCAAACCGACAGCCCGAGACAGGCGAAGCTGAATCCGACCGCCAAGGCGTCGAGGCTGGTCGCGATCGCCAGTCCGAGCATCGTCCGGCCGCGCGTCGGATCCGGCCCGACCCCGCCGCTGTCGCCGCTGTCGTCGAGGCCGCCGACGATCATGCGCACGCCGATCCAGCCCAGCATCCCGAACGCCAGCCACGGCGCCCACACCGCGGCCACGCGAGCGAACTGCGACCCAGCCAACCAGCCCACCACCGGCATCAGTGCCTGGAACAATCCGAAGTGGAACCAGAGCCGGAACCGCGCCCGCCGGTCACGCGTCCAGCCCGACGCACCGGCGGCCAGGGACACCGTGAAGGCGTCCATGGCCAGCCCCACGGCGACAAGTATGATGGATAGCAAGGACATGGCAGATGGGCTCCAGGCTCTTTCTCGAGGCGGATCCTGAACTCGACCGCGCGTAAAAACAGTGCCGGCGGCGGACATTCATCCGGTGCCCGCACGGTCGTTTCGTATCGCCGCGGAGCACGTCGCCACGATACCGTCGGCAACGCCAGGATACCAGAATACTTCCCGGATTCGTCTCCTCGACATTTCGATTGACAGCCGGACAATTCGACATACATTGACCGCGCCACCACGGAAGAACCCGGCCGGGCCATGCCCGGGCGGCGGGGCTTTCGACGATTGTCGGCAGGCACCGGCGGGGGTGGCCCGCCGGACCGCTCTTGCGCGAGCAGCCAGCCGTGATTGTGGAGCCCTTGCGCAGGGCGGGCCCAATGTTCTTCATACCTTGGAGGTGGACCGATGTTGACGGGTCCTCTCGCCTTGTGTGATGCATCCACTCGCGTTCCTCGTTTCGACACGGCCCATGACGCCACATCTGAGCAGCCGGATGAGCCTCCGATGCTTGCATCTCGTCGTTCCAACGAGGTGTCCGAGCCGAAGCCGGACCAGCTCTCGTTCCCTCCCTATTTCCTCTCCCACAGACTTCCCAGGATCGGCCCCCGCGCACGCGCTTTTCGCCGGCGTTATTTTCGCGAGACGACCGATCGCGAGTGGAACGACTGGCGCTGGCAACTGCGTCACCGCATCCGCACGCTCGACGAGCTCGCGCGCATGGTCGTCCTCGACGATCAGGAACTGGCCGCCCTGACCAGTGACACCGCGCGACTGCCTTTCGCGGTGACGCCGTACTACATGGCTCTGATCGATCCCGACGACCCGGCGCAGGCCCTGCGGCGCACGGTCATCCCGACGGCGGCGGAGTTCAACCGCACCCACGGGGAGGCCGACGATCCACTCGGAGAGGACGCCGACAGCCCGGTCGAAGGCATCGTGCATCGCTATCCCGACCGCGTGCTCTTCCTGGTCCACGACTACTGTTCCACGTTCTGCCGTTACTGCACCCGCTCGCGGGTCGTGGGTCAGGGCGAGATGCGTCCCGACCGGGAACGTCTGCAGACGGGACTCGACTACATCCGCAACCATACCGAAGTGCGCGACGTGCTCGTCTCCGGCGGCGACCCCTTGACCCTGTCCGACGAGAAGCTCGACTGGATCCTGGGCGAGTTGCGCCGTATCCCGCACGTCCAGTTCATTCGCATCGGCACCAAGGTGCCGAGCGTCCTGCCCCAGCGCGTGACGCCCCAGCTCGTACGGATGCTGCGCAAACACCATCCCCTGTTCATCAGCATCCACTTCACCCACCCCGACGAATGCACGCCGGAAACCGTCCGCGCATGCCGCCGCCTCGCCGACGCGGGGATTCCCCTCGGCTCGCAGACCGTGCTGCTCCGCGGCGTGAACGACGACGTCACCGTGATGAAGCAACTCATGCACCGGTTGCTCATGATGCGGGTGCGACCCTATTACATCTACCAATGCGACCCCATCTCGGGCTCGGCGCATTTCCGCACCAGCGTGGCCAACGGCCTGGAGATCATCCGCGGCCTGCGGGGCTGGACCACCGGTTATGCCGTGCCGACCTACGTCATCGACGCGCCGGGCGGCGGCGGCAAGATCCCGCTGCAGCCTGACGTTCGTCTTGGTCGCGAAGGCGACGATCTGTTGTTGCGCAGCTACACCGGAACTGTGCACCGCTACCCGGACCGGAGTCTCGACCTGGAGGTCGTACGATGAAGATCGGCCTTTGCTATGATCTGCGAGACGAGTACCTCGCTGTCGGCTACACTGAGGACGAGACGGCGGAATTCGATCGCCTGTCGACGATCGAGGCCGTCGAGCAGACGTTGGAGCATCTTGGTCACAAGACCGAACGCATCGGCAACGCGCGCCGGCTCATGGCTCGTCTGGTGACGGGCGACCGCTGGGACCTGGTTTTCAACATCGCCGAAGGCCTCCGCGGGATCGGTCGCGAGGCGCAGGTTCCGTGCATCCTCGATGTCTACGGCATTCCCTATACCTTCAGCGACGCGCTCGTGATGACCCTCAGCCTGCACAAGGGATTCACCAAGCGGGTCTTGCGCGACGGGGGCCTGCGGACCCCGGACTTCGCGGTGATAGAGAGCCTCGACGACATCGCGGCTTGCGATCTGACGTATCCGCTGTTCGCCAAACCCGTGGCCGAGGGCACCGGCAAGGGCATCGACGGCCGGTCGGTCATCGCCACACCCGACGAATTGCGGCAATGCTGCATCTCGCTGCTCGCGCGGTATCACCAGCCGGTCCTCGTGGAACGCTATCTCAGCGGACGCGAGTTCACCGTCGGCATCGCCGGCACGGGGTCGCGCGCGGAAGTCCTCGGCACCCTGGAAATCGTGTTGCTGGATGGGGCTGAGTCGGGTGCGTACGGATACGAGAACAAGGAGCGTTGCGAGGAACTCGTGACCTACCGGTGCGTCTCCGCCGACGACCCGCTGGTCCGCGCCACGGAATCGCTGGCGCTGGACGCCTGGCGTCTGATGGGATGTCGCGACGCCGGCCGCATCGATCTGCGCACCAACTCGGACGGCTTGCCCGAATTGATCGAGCTCAACCCGCTGGCCGGACTGAATCCCGAGCACTCGGACCTGCCGATGATCTGTTCCGCCGTCGGCATCACGTACGAGGATCTCTTGGCACGCGTCATCGCCTCGGCCAGCGAACGCGTCGAGGAGGTGACCGGACATGAAGATCTGCGTGTTGCACAACCGCGTCTCGTCGCAAGCTGGGCCTGACGCGCAGGACGTCTTGGTGCAGGCGGACGCCGTCGCGTCCGCCCTGCGGAGTCTCGGTCACTCGGTCGCCGTCGCCGATTGCGATCTCGATCTCCGCGACCTGGCCACACGTCTGGCGGCCGATCGGCCCGACGTGGTGTTCAACCTGCTGGAGGAATTCGACGGCATCGTCAGTTACGA
>CAZJMO010000142.1:6945-8483 GCA_964547085.1 uncultured Fibrobacteraceae bacterium
TCAACCTGGTCGAGAGCCTGGGCGAACACGGCCGCCTGATCCACCTGGTACCCAGTCTGCTCGATGCGCTCGGTGTCCCCTATGCCGGCTGCCCGGCCGAGGCGATCATGCTGACCTCGCACAAACTGTTGGCCAAGGGAATCCTCCGCCGGGCCGGACTCGCGACACCCGACTGGCAGGTCGGCGGCAAGGAATCCGTCGGCCCGGCCCGCGCCAGCGCGCAGCATCCCCACAAGCGCTGGATCCTCAAATCGATCTGGGAGGATGCATCACTGGGCATGGGCGATGACGCCGTCGTCGACGGCGATGTCGGCGAGATCCTGCGGCGTCTCGTCGACCGTATCGACCAACCGGGCGCACCCTGGTTCGCCGAGACCTACATCGAGGGCCGGGAATTCAATCTCGGCCTGCTCGAAGGTCCGAACGGCGTGGAACTGTTGCCGCCGGCGGAGATGATCTTCGACGATTTCCCCGACGACAAGCCCAGGATCGTCGGCTACGCGGCCAAATGGCACCCGGATTCCTTCGAATACAACCACACGGTGCGCACATTCGAGTTTCCGTCCAAGGACGAGCGGTTGCTCGCCGTGCTGTCACGCCTGGCCGGCGATTGCTGGGCGCTGCTCGGGCTTCGAGGCTGGGCCAGGGTCGATGTCCGTGTCGACGACCACGGCCGCCCTTGGGTCCTCGAAATCAACGTCAACCCGTGCCTGTCGCCCGACGCCGGCTACGCCGCGGCCCTGGAGCACGCCCACATCCCGTTCGAAAAGGCGCTCGACCGCATCATCAACGCCGCACTGTCACCGCGACCGGTCTCGAGTTAGTCCCGTGAAATGCGCCCAGCGAATCACGGGCCAATACCAGGGAGCGTACCAGTCATGACCAGTATTCTCGACGAGCGTCCGGGAGAGATCAAACTGCGCGAGACGGTACGCCCGGCGGACGTGTCATCCGTTCGCGCACTCGTCCTCGCGACAGGCTTCTTCCAGGCGGACGAGGTCGTGATCGCCACGGATCTGGTGCAGGAACGCCTGGCCCACGGCACCGCCAGCGGCTACGAGTTCGTGTTCGTCGACTGCGGAGACCGGATGCTCGGCTACGCCTGCTACGGTCCCATTCCCTGCTCGTCGGTGAGTTGGGATCTGTACTGGATCGTCGTCGATCCGGAGGTACAAGGCGCCAGGATCGGCCACCACATCCTCACAACGGTGGAGAAGCGCGTCCGTGTCGCCCGCGGGATCACGCTCTATGCCGAGACCAGCGGCACGGCGCTCTACCATTCCACACGCGTTTTCTACCGGCGCAACGGCTTCGCGGAAAAGGCGGTGTTCCGTGACTTCTACGACCGCGGCGATGACAAGGTCGTTTTCGCCAAACGCGTGAGCCACTAGGGCCTAGTCCGCCGGCCGGATCACGATGTCGATCCGCCGGTTGCGCGCCCGACCCTCGGCCGTGCTGTTGGGCGCCACCGGCCGGTCCGGCCCGTGCCCGACGGTGTCGACCGCGCCCGCCGGCAGGTCCAGCCGACGCTCGATGCC
>CAZJMO010000143.1:0-459 GCA_964547085.1 uncultured Fibrobacteraceae bacterium
ACTGTGGGCGCCGTTGTGCCCGCGTCCGTCCGCGAGGTCGTTGGCCGCCCGCATGCTTTGCAGCAGCTCTTCCCAGGCCGGCGCCACGACCAGGGCAATATCGACAATGATGTACTCGCCCGGATCCAATTTCACGTACGGCCCCACGCTGATCAGCACGATGTAGTCGCCCGACCTGGTTTCGTGGACATCCGGGTCGGCGCCGGCGATCGACATGAGCGCGTAACGATCGGCGTCGAGATACGGGACGCCGCCGTAGCCCTGCGAGTAGTCGACGTTCAGGACGCGCAAGGCGTTCGCGCCGTAATGATCGGGGCGGACGGCGTTCACGTCGCCGAAACCGTCGCCGTTGATGTCGACGCCCAACCATCCGGTGAGCGCATCGGTCTTGTCCGCATCCCGCATCCAGACGAACCCGAAATCCTCGTAGTAGCCCTCCGGCTGCCGGACCAGGCCGTC
>CAZJMO010000143.1:469-8398 GCA_964547085.1 uncultured Fibrobacteraceae bacterium
CGCCAGATCGTCCGAGCCCGCGTCGGGGTCGTCGTGCCGCCCGACATCGCCGTCGACCATGAAGCCCACGTACACGTCGTGGATCGGCTGGACGCCGGTATTGGCGATGGTGTAACGCAGGCCGACCACGTTCTCGCAACCGGGCGTGTCCCAGGCGCAGGCGTCCTGACGGATCTCCAGGCTCAGCGGGCGGTGGTCGGGGAACATCTGGCGGGTCACCGCGTCGTCATCGCGCATGACGCAGGTGAACATCTGGGAGCCGCGCTGGGCGTAGTCCTCGTCGATGAGGCCGTCGCCGTCCTGGTCCAGCCCGTCGAGCTGGTCCTCGTCCGAGACGCCGTCGCCGTCGTCGTCGCCGCCGGGAAGGTCGGCCGGGATGCCGCAGACCGCTCCGGTCGCCAACGAGGCCGGCCGCACCATGACGCCGGAGCGGGATTCGTAGATCACGCCTTCGTGGGTGATCGGCGGACGGAACTCGGATTCCGGCTGGCCGGACGAGACGGCGGTGTTGCCGTATTGGCGTCCGCCGACCCAGAGTCCCGCGCAGTAGATGTACTCCTCGCCGCTGCCGCCCGGCCATTGGGCCGAGGGCGAGCCGAAGTAGCTGCTGGGCATGGAGTACTGCGAGCCGATGAGGCCCCAGTTGGTGATGTTGACGTGGAGATTGCCGACGTTCAGCACCGCCGAGCCGTCGAGGACGAGGCTTTTCTCGGCCGACGCCTGGGACGGAGATTCAGGCAGACGGGCATCCGCACGCAATGTAGCGATACAAACGACCAAGACCAGTACGACAGGAAGAGTCCTTCGAGAGGCGGATCCAGTCATGTTTTTGGCCGGGGGAACGGGGCTCGCGAAATGGGAGCCAATACCCGGTGCAGTAAAAGAGCGGGGGCGACAACCGCGCGTCAAGATATCTCGGTGCAACCGTTCTCGGACCAGTTCTTAAATCGAAAGAGGATCAAAATCGATCCAGGATTACGACCGCGTCGGCCGGCAGCTTGCCTCCACGCGGGTGCGCCGGCTCGAGCGCCTTGCCCACGGCCACGAACATGCTGATGACGTGGTCGGCGGGCAGATTGATGAGCTTCGCAACCGCGTCGAAGTCGAACCCGTCCATGGGGCAGCTGTCGTAGCCGAGTCCCTGCGCGGCGAGCATCACGGTCTGGGCCGCGATACCACAGGAGCGCATACACTCGTCGCGCTGAACCTCTTCGCGACCCTCGTAATAGCCGGTGATCATCGAAATCAGCGACTCCCGCAAGGGTTCGGCGACCTGGCTCCAGTAGCGGCCGGGGTCCTTGCGCCAGGCCTGGAGATCGGCGCAGAGGATCAACAGCAACGACGCGTCGGTGACCTGCGCCTGGTCGGAGCTCACCTTGCGGATGTCCCGGCGCAACGCGGGGTCGGTGACCACGACGAAGCGACAGTGCTGGATGTTGAACGCGGTCGGGGACAGCTGCGCCATGGCCAGCAGATCCTCGATCGCGCGCTGCTCCATGCGGTGCTGCGGATCGAATGCCTTGACAGCGCGCCGGTGTTCGATGGCCTGCAGAACGTCCACGAGACGAGTCCTTTCGTCAGAGGAGGGAACACATCGGTTCGCGTCGCGATGAAACCGGTTGAATCCGGGTCATGCCCTTGCCTGACCCTCCATCACACGCCACGCTCCGGCATTGTGCCGAGCGAATTCGTCGAAGCTCACGGGCGCCCGACCGAGGAGGTCGACCACCGTGGAGGTCCGCCGTTCCGCGTTTCCCTGCCGCACCATGTTGTACAGCGCGAGCAGGTATTCCAGCCGTCCACCGGGCAGCCCGGCGCGCCGCCCGACCTCGCGCATCGCCGCCTCGTCGACCGCTTCGTAGTTCACCGGACGCCCCGACGCGCGCGTGAGCGCCGCGGCCACCGCCGTGTGGCTGAGGGCGTCGTCGCCGGTGAGGTCGTAGGCCTGCCCGCGGTGCGCCGGATCCGCGAACGCGGCCACCGCGACGGCCGCCACGTCGCGCACGCTGATGAAGCTGGTCCGACCGTCGCCCGCGGCGAGACGGATGCGCCCGTGCGAGCCGATGTCCGGCAAGAGCCAGCCGTGCGAGAAGTTCTCCATGAAGAAGTTCGGCCGCAGGATCGTCCACGCCAGACCGCTGTGTCGCAGGTAGCTCTCCACCAGACCCAGCGGCGCGGCCGGCTGCGCGTCGGTTCCGAACGAGGACGAGAAGACCACGTGTTCCGGCTCGAGGTCGCAACAGAGGTCGATGAAACCCGGCAGGATCGCCGCGGCGGAGATGTCGAGCGGCCGCGCGGTCAGGAACACGCGCTGCACGCCGTCCAGGGCCGGCCGCCAGGTCTGCGGATTGCGCCAGTCGAAACGCACCCATGCGACATCCGGCGCCGTGCCGAGATTGCGCTCGGGGTTGCGGGTTGCACAGCGGGGAGTATACCCTGATGCGAGAAGCTGCCGGACGACCTCGCGACCCAGCTTGCCGCCGGCGCCGAGGACGAGGATGGGTTCATGCATGCTGGACCTCCTTGTATGTCTTCTTCAACATGATACACCAGTTTCCCTCAATCATGGGCACTAGATTACTCCTGATCCCCCTGCTCCTGGCGTCCGTCGCGGTCGCCGATTCCTGGCGTCCGCTCGCGCCTGGCCTCGAATTGGCCGATTTCAAGATCGAGCGCGGCACGGTCCGCGTCCTGCGCGTCGACCCCGACCGCTGGCAGACCGTGGCCCTGGCCGTCTCCGACGTGGGCGGCGAACCGCGTCCGGTCCACGAGTGGGCTCAGGAATTCGAGCTCACCGCCGTCATCAACGCCGGCATGTTCGCCCTCGATCGCCGCACGCACACCGGCTACTTCCGCGTCGGCGATCACGTCAACAGCAAGCTCTGGAATCAGATCGACTACCGGCAGGCGGCGTGCTTCGAGCCGCGGGACACGAGCCTCCCCCGCTTCGTCCTGCACGACCTCGACGCCGCCGCCGAGAGCACCTTCGCCCACCGGTACGACATCGTGATCCAGAACCTGCGCCTGATCCGCAAACCCGGCGAGAACCGCTGGTCGCCGAACACGCGGAGCTGGACCGAGGCCTGCCTGGGCGAGGACGCGGACGGGCGCATGCTGTGGATCCACTGCACCACCCCGCACGACATGCACACGTTCAACGAGATCCTGCTGGATCTGCCGCTGGACCTGGTCGCGGCGCAGCATCTGGAAGGCGGCGCGCAGGCACAGCTCTGGGTCGAGGGCGCCGCCGAGGACACGCCGCGACGCGTTCCGGTTCCTAACGTGCTGGGGTTGAGGCCGCGGGTAGAGGATTGACGCACATCAGACAGGCGGCCGGCGACTCTCGATCCACCGCACGATGACGTAAGCGATCAGCAGCACCAGGAAGACCACCAGCATCATCCAGGCAACGCCTTGCAGGCTGCCGATTGCGGTGCGGTAGATCTCCAGGAACCAGTGTTCCGCCGTCAGCGCCGGCGGCGGCGCCTGATCCGGCCCGCGCGTCTCGATGAACCGCTCCAGCTTCCAGATCTGTGCACCGCTCGAGACGCCGACCACGTAGACGGCGAACGTCACGTACCGCTGCCAGGCGCCGGCGATCTCCTCGCCGATGAGCCGGTCGAAGATCTTGGCGATGGGCTTGCGGAACAGCGTGGCCACCAGATGGGTGACCAGGATGGCCACAGCCAGGGTGGCGAACATGAGGGCAAAGAACATGGGCGACCTCCAATAGATAACGTGCGTCCATGAAAGGTAGCACGGGCGCGATGGTTCCCGCTTGGCGTGTCGCCGCAGTCAGGCTAGTTTCCTGCCCATGACGTTTACCGGCGACATTTCCCTGCTCGGCCACCTCGCCGCCCTCACCGCGGGCGTAGTCGCCGCCTTCCTCGTCCAGCGCGCCGGCGGCGGCGGCCTGATCACCGTCCCGGCGCTGCTGGCGATCGGCCTGCCCCCGCACCTGGCGCTGGGCACCAACAAGCTCGGCTCCAGCATGGGCGTCGTGACCGCCCTTCGTCAATACCGCGGCGGCGGCCTGGTCCGCATCCGCGACTGGATCCCCGGCGTGGTCTGCACCTTCACCGGCGCGGCCACCGGCACCATCCTCATCCAGCAGATCAGCGCCGACTTCCTCGGCTGGCTCATCCCCGCACTGCTCGTCGCGATCCTCGTCTACACCCTCGCCTCGCCAGACCTCGGCTCCCGCCCTGCCCGTGCGCGGATGAACCGCCGCCTCTTCCAGATGGTCTTCGGCCTGGGCCTGGGCTTCCACGACGGCTTCTTCGGCCCCGGCACCGGCGCCTTCTGGGCTCTGGCCATGGTCACCCTGGCCGGCCTCGACCTGCGCCGCGCCACCGCCGCCACCAAGGTCATGAACGGCACCAGCAACCTGACGGCGCTGCTGTTCTTCGCGCCGGGCGGTAAGGTCGAGCTCACGGTGGGTTTGGCCATGGGCGCGGGGCAGATCGTGGGCGCCGTCCTGGGGTCGCGACAGGTGATGAAGCGACCGCCGGGGTTCGTGCGGTGGTTCCTGATCGCGTCGGTGAGCGTGACGGCGGCCAAGATGTTGTGGGAGCGGCTGGCCTAGGTGTCGTGCCGGTTCCGGAACACGCCGAACACGCCCGCGATCACCAGCACCGCGCCCGCCAGCGTCCAGCCCGTCACCACCTCGCGCAGCACAAGCCAGCCCAGGACGACCGCGATCACCGGATTGACGTACGGGTAGGTCATCACCACGCGCGTCGGCAAGAGCCGCAGCGCCGCCATGTACGACGTGAAGCTGATCACCGAGCCGAAGATCGCGAGGTAGGCCCACGCCAACCACGCTTCGCCCGTGGGCGTGGGCATGGGTTCGCCGCGCGCGACCGCGCAGGCCAAGAGGCCCACGCCGCCCAGGAGTTGCTGCCAGCCGGCGACGGTGAAGTCGCCGAGGTCGGGCTGACGGCGACGATACCAGATGGAACCGAGGGCCCAGAAGAGCGGCGCCAGAAGCAGTGCGACCACGGCCAGGGCGTCGGCCGAGGTGCCGTCGCGCAGCACCGGCCAGGTCAGCAGGCCCACGCCGGCGAAGCCCAGCAGCACCGAGCCCGTCACCTTCCAGCCGGGCGCGCGGCGGTCGATCAGCATGGTGATCAGCTCGGCCCAGATCGGCATGGCCGCCACCAGCAGCGCCGCCAGTCCCGACGACGCGTGCATCTCCGCCCAGGTCACCAGGCCGTTGCCGCCGATCCAGAGCAAAAGGCCGGTGCCGCCCAAAAGCATGAACTCGCCGCGGGTGATGCGGACGCGGTGGCCCTTGAAGCGCGCCCACGCAAGCAGGATGGCCGCGGCAACGAATACGCGCGTGGTCGCCATGAGGAACGGCGGAAAGCCGGAGCCTTCGCGCACCGCGACGCGGATCGCCAGGTAGGTGCTGCCCCAGACGATGTAGACGACCAGGAGGTTGAGCAGACCGGCGCGGCTGAGTTTGGCTGGCGGCATGGGTCGGGATCCTGTTCGAGAGGGGTTGTGGGCGGAACCATGATAGGACGGAAGCGGGTCGGAGCAAGTTTCGAAAAGCGCCGATATCGTCCGCGGGCTGGCGCCGGGCCCGAGAAAGTACTAGCTTGATCGCCACGACCGGGCCTTGACCCGGCTGCGGTGAACAACAGGACCTCCACGATTTCCCACCGGATCTCGCCTGCCATTCAGGTCTCGCCGTTTCAAACCCCCTTCTTACCCGCAACTGTTGTATGGGTCGGATATTCACGATCGTCGTGTCTGGATTCGTCCTGCGCGTGATCGGTGGAGATTAAGTTTTTTTATGTTCAGAACAATGACCAAGACACCCGCTTCGTTCGACAACTTCGGCCTTCACAAGGACATCGAGCGCGCCATCCGTGACGCCGGCTTCGACAGTCCCCGACAGATCCAGGCCGACACCATTCCCGCCTGCCTCGACGGCCGCGACGTCATGGGCCTGGCCCAGACCGGCACCGGCAAGACGGCCGCCTTCGCGCTGCCGCTCCTGGACCGCCTGCTTGAGAATCGTCATCGGGCCATCCGGTCGCTGATCCTGGCGCCCACCCGCGAGCTCGCCAATCAGATCGCCGAAGAGATCCGCATGCTCGCGCGGTACACCAACATCAAGGTCGCCATCATCTACGGCGGCGTCGCGCAGAGCCGGCAAGTCAGCCAGCTCAACCGGCAGCCGGAGATCGTGGTCGGCTGCCCGGGCCGCGTCCTCGACCTGATCGACCAGCGTCTGCTGCACCTCGACCAGGTGGAGACCCTGGTGCTCGACGAGGCCGACCACATGTTCGACATGGGCTTCCTGCCGGGCATCCGCAGGATCATGCGCGCGCTTCCGGCCCGTCGGCAGAACCTGCTGTTCTCGGCGACCATGCCCAAGGAGATCCGCCACCTGGCCGACGACCTGCTCACCGATCCGCACGTCGTCGAGCTGACCACCTCGGCCCCGGTCGCGACCATCGACCACGGTCTGGTCCTGATCGCCGAACAGCGCAAGCGCGACCTGCTCGAGAACCTGCTCAGCCGCGACGACTGCAACTCGGCCATCGTGTTCACGCGGACCAAGCACCGCGCCAAGCGCCTGGCCGACCAGCTCACCAAGGCCGGCCACCACGCCGTGGGCCTGCAGGGCAACATGTCCCAGGGTCAGCGCGACCGCGCCATGGCGGGCTTCCGCTCGCGCCGCTTCAACATCCTGGTCGCAACCGACATCGCCGCCCGCGGCATCGACGTCAGCGGCGTCTCGCACGTGATCAACTTCGACGTGCCGAACACGCCCGAGGCGTACACGCACCGGATCGGCCGCACCGGCCGCGCCGAGCACACGGGCATCGCCTGCACCTTCGTGACCGGCGAAGACTACAGCTGGTTGCGCGCGACCGAGCGCATGATCGGATCACGGATCCGGCGGGAGACGGTGGAGGGATTCGAGTCCATCGCCGAGCCGCAGCCGGAGCGTCGGCGTTCGCCGCAGCGCAACGCGGGCGGTCAGCAATCGTCGTCGCGGTCATGGCAGGGTCAGGGGATCTCGACCGGTCACGGCCAGGGACGGCGACGGAGCCGATCGCGGGCGTAACCGTTATTGGGGGCCCCCCGGGGGGCCCCCTACAACTCCAGTCTCAGCACCGCCTCCACCGCCGCATCCCGCCCCGCGAACCAATCCGCCGACACCACCGGCACCACCACATCCGGCGCCAGCGTCTCGGGATCTCCCTCCACGCGGTAGAACGTCTTGGTCGAGTACTGCAGCACCATCCCGGTGTTCGGCAAGGTCACCGCCTGCACCTGCCCGAAGTGGTTCGGCTTGTTGCCCATCGGCTCGCCGACCACGGTGGCGCCGGCGTAGCGGACGAAGTCGCATACGTTGAGCGTGGCCGAGGAATACGTGCGCCGTCCGGTGATCACGAACGTGCGCCCGACCACGCCCGACGCCACCCGCTCGGCCACGCCGTGGATCAGCGGGTTGAGCAGCGGCGAGCTGCCGCCCGAGTTGTCGCGCATGTCGAGGATGAAGCGGCGGACGGGCTGGCGGTCCAGGTCGGCAAGCAAGTCGGCGGTGAATTGGGCCATGGGCCGGCGGCGGTCCTCCGAGCAGCGGCGGTAGCAGACGTACATGGCGTCGCCGACGCGCTCGTAACCGTACAGGCCGCCGACGCGCCATGAGAGCGGCAGGTCCTCTTCCGGAGGCGACGCCTTCACGATGTCGGGCTCGCTCTCGCCGTCGAGCGCGGCCACCGCGCAGGTGACCTCGCGGCCATCCGGGTGGCGCACGATAATCGGCAACGCACCGTCGTCGTCGAGCAGCCCGAGGTACCGCGCTAGCACGGTGTTGACCATGAACTGCGGGATCACCCAGCGCGGCCAGATCTCGTTCTCGGTCGAGACGTACGCGCGCAGCCCGCGCCAGAGGTCGTCGATGTC
>CAZJMO010000144.1:0-8386 GCA_964547085.1 uncultured Fibrobacteraceae bacterium
ACGACCGTCGTCGCGGAGTACGATCTGGACGCGAACACGCGGCGGCTGGGGGAGATGCTGGCGCCGGACGCGTGAACAGAAAACGAGCGGGGCGCCGATGGGCGCCCCGCCGTCATTCCCTCACGAGAATCTCCAACCGTTACTCGATCCCCAACGCCTTCCGCGTATGAGGAATCAACCCGCCGTCCTCGAAGATCCCGATCACGGCCGCCGGCAGCGGCGGGAAATCGAAGGTCCCGTTGGGTGTGACGACCTTGCCGTTCTCCACGTCCACGGTCACCTCGTCGCCCTTCTCGAGCGCGGCCACGGCCTCGTCGCTCTGCACCAGCGGCAGACCGGCGTTGATCGCGTTGCGGAAGAAGAGACGCGAGAACGACTTGGCCACGACGGCGCCGACGCCGGCGTAGACCAGCACCGTGGCGCCCTGCTCGCGGCTGGAGCCGCAACCGAAGTTGGAGCCCGCGACGATGATGTCGTTCTTCTGCACGTTGGGCGCGAAGTCGGGATCGAGATCCTCGAGCGCGACCTTGGCCATCTCGTCGGGGTCGGTCAGCGTGTAGGTGTACTTGCCCGGGAAGATGACGTCGGTGTTCACGTCGTCGCCGTACTTCCAGGTCTTGCCGGTGATGGGTTCCACGATCAGACCTCCTGGCCGGCGATGAGGACTTCGGGTGTGGCGATCTCGCGTACGTCGGTGATCACGCCGGTGACGGCCGCGGCGGCGCAGCTGGCGGGCGAGCCGAGGTAGATCTCGGACTCCTTGCATCCCATGCGACCCTTGAAGTTGCGGTTGGCCGAGCTGAGCGCCTTCTCGCCGGGAGCCAGGGCGCCCTCGTGGTTGCCCATGCACGGCCCGCAGTTGGCGTTCAGGATGATGCAGCCGGATTCCATGAGTTTCAGGACGGTGCCCTCGGCGGTGGCCTGCTTCAGCACCTGGCTGCTTGCCGGCAGGATGAGGCAGCGCACGCCGTTCTTGACCTTACGGCCCTCGAGGATGGCGGCGGCCTGGCGCAGGTCGTCGATGCGGCCGTTGGTGCACGAGCCGATCACCACCTGGTCGATCTTGGTGCCGGCGACCTCGCTCACGTCGCAGACGTTGTCCACGGTATGCGGCTTGGCGATCTGCGGTTCGAGGTCGGTCACGTCGTAGCGGAGCGACCGGACGTAGTCGCAGTCGGGGTCGCTGGTGATGACCTGGAAGTTCTCGCGGGCGACGCCGTTGAGGAAGTCGAGCGTCTTCTGGTCGGGCTGGACGTAGCCGTTCTTGCCGCCCATCTCGATGGCCATGTTGCACAGCGTCAGGCGCCCGCTGACGGACATGTCCTCGATCGCCTGGCCGCCGTACTCGACCGCGCGGTAGAGCGCGCCGTCGGCGCCGATGTCGCCGATGATCTTCAGGATGAGATCCTTGGGGTAGACGCCGGGCACGAAGCGGCCGCGGGCGTCGATCCGCATGGTCTCCGGGACGCGGAGCCAGATCTTGCCGGTCGCCATGATGACGGCCATCTCGCTGCGGCCGATGCCGGTCGAGAACGCGCCCAGGGCGCCGTAGCTCGTGGTGTGGGAGTCGCTGCCGACGATCAGGCGGCCCGGCAGCGCGTAGCCCTGTTCGACCAGGACCTGATGGCAGACACCGGTGGCGACGTCGTAGAAGTTCTCGATCCCCTGCTCTTCCACGAAGGCGCGGATATCCTTGTGGTTGGTGGCGAACTTCTCGTTCGCGGCGGGGGCGCAGTGGTCGAGCACGACCACGTGCATTTCGGGGTCGTAGACCTTGTCGACGCCGATCTTCTTGAACGTCTTGCTGATCGCGGCGGTGTTGTCGTGGCTCATGGCGACGTCGGGCGTCACGTCCACGATCTCGCCGGGCACGACCGCTTTACCGGCCTTTGCGCCGAGGATCTTCTGACTGAAGGTCAAGCCACTCATTCCGGCTCCTCCTGGGTGAGCTGTCCCGTGGTTCGGGAAAACATGGGAGGCGGCGCCGCCGAAATCCAGAGCGAATCAGCGCGCGGGCTGCAGTCGGAACGGTCGCTCCTGCATGCGCTCGATGGTGCTATCGTGGAGTTCCCGGATCTCGGGGCTTTGCGCGACCGTCCGGTTGCGCGCGTCGAAGATATAGGTGAGCGACAGCGCGCCGACCACGAACAGCACCGGCACCGTCAGCGGCACCAACCGTCGCCAGCGGTGCACCTTCAGGAGGCTGACGCAGCCGGCGGAGCCCGCGGCCAGTACGACACAGAAACCCAGGCTCGCCAGGTAGAGGTGCGTCAGGTTCAGCCAGCTGCCGTCGGTGGGCGACTGGGCGCTGAACGGAATCAACGTGATGCCGGTCCAGGCGATGAAGAACCGGAGCGGCCGGCTGCCGAACACGAAGCCGAAGAAGCCGTAGCTGACCACCGCCAGGCTCAGCAGCCAGCGGATGACCGTGCGGGCGTCGTAGAGCGCTTGCACCAGGGCGCCGGAGTCGGCGACCAGGTGGCTTCCCTGGACCGGGAAGATCATCAGCTGGACGTAGCGGAAGAGGTTGACGACCGAATGGTAGGTGTAGACCAGCGGTCCCTCGGCCTCGACCAGCACCGTCGGCGTGCGAAAGCCCCAGCGGCTCTGCCCGAACTGGAAGATCAGTCCCGCGAAGAGGAAGACGAGGAGGTCGTTCGACAGGATCGGTCGATGCCCTCGTTTGGCGTAGAAGAACGTCTTGTAGGCGAGCAGACACCCCAGGAGCGATAGCGTCGATGCCTTGGTCAGGCCCGTCAGGCTGTAGATGATGAGGCCGGCGCAGAGGTACGGGGACAGGAGGCGGCCGTGGCGCCGGACGTCGTTCCGGATGAAGAGGTAGAGCACCGACAGGTGAAGAAACGCCAGCAGCAGGCTTTCCTGGCCGGCGAGGGTCTGCAGCGGCCGGCTGTAGCTGCCGACACCGAGCGCGAACAGGCTCGCCGCCGCCACGGCCAGCTTGTCGCGGTAGAACAGCATGTTCACCAGCATGTAGATGATGAACGCGTTGAGCGCGTGCAGGAGGAGGTTCACCGCGATGTAGGCGCTGTAGTTCATCCCGAAGCTGCGGTACTCGAGGAGGAACGTGAGCTGCAGCAGCGGCTGGCTGAACCAGGCTCCGACGTGTCGGAACATCTGCCAGGGGCTGGGCGCGAGCTGGTGCGCGTCCAGGAGGATCTGGAAATCCAGCGTGGACCAGAAATCACCGGTGCAAAGACGTCCGAATGCGGCGTAGACCAACACGAGCAGGAGCCCGAGAACAGGCCCATGAATTCGTAGAGGTCGCCAGATCGCATGCAGAAGACTTAGAATAGTACCCGTTCCTTGCTGGAAAGCCCGGTCTCTGCTGCAAAGGTGACATCATGACGGCGATGCGTCCAGTTCCGTCCACCGGTTTTGTTTCGGCCAGTCTGGTCCTGTTCCTGAGTCTGCTCTTGCCCACGATCGCCCCGGCGACGCCGGAGGCCGCGGACGCCGGCCCGTTCCAGCTGACGATTTTCCACACCAACGACATCCACGGCGGTTTCGCCGTGCGGCCGCTCAACGGCGACGGCGAACCGGTCGGAGGCTTCGCGGCGCTGGCCGGACACCTGGCGCGCGAACGCCAACACGTCGAGCGGTCGCTGCTGCTGGACGCGGGAGACATGATGACCGGCAACCCGATCTGTGAACTGGCGCCGGACGGTGTCCGCGGCGGCGCCATGGCGGCGCTCATGAACGCCGTGGGGTACGACGCCGGCACGGTCGGCAACCACGAGTTCGATCTGGGTCGCGCGGGAGTCCGGGCTCTGGCCGAGGCGTGCGGGTTCCCGCTGCTGGCCGCCGATCTGGAGGACAGTCAGACCGGCGAACTGCTCGTCCGGCCCGGACCGATCGTCCTGGAGCGCGACGGTCTGCGGGTGGGCGTCATGGGCGTGTCCTGCGCGCGCCTGTCCCATGTGTGCACGCCGGGTCGTCTGGACGGCGTGGTCAGCCGCAGCCAGGAATCGCGGTTGCGCGAGCAGCTGGCCGACCTCGTCGGCCGCACCGACGTGCAGGTGCTCATTTCCCACAACGGTGTGCAGACCGACCGGCGTCTGGCGAAGGCGCTCGGCCCCGACGGCCTCGACGTGATCGTCGGTGGTCACAGCCACACGCGGCTCTCCGAGCCCGCGTTGGAGGCGGGCGTGATCGTGGTCCAGGCGGGCAGCAAGCTGCGCCGTCTCGGCCGTCTCGATCTGCGGATCGCGGACGGACGCGTCACCCATTATCGCGGTCGCCTGGTGCTGCTGACGGCCGACGCGGTGAGCGACGCACCCGTCGCGGTCCGCGACCTCGTCGATGACCACGTCCGCACGGTCCAGACAGTCTACGGTCGCGAGATCGGCACCCTGGCCGCCGACCTCCGCCGCAGCAGCCGGCGCGAGAGTCCTCTGGGCGACTGGCTCTGCGATGTCCTGCGCGACCACGCCGGCAGCGATGTCTGCCTCGTCAACTCCGGCGGTATCCGCAAGGCGCTCGTCGCCGGACCGCTGACCCGGCTCGACCTCCACGAGGTGCTCCCGTTCGGCAACACGCTGGTCGTGCACACCATGTCCGGTGCGAGCCTGCGCGCCATCCTGGAGGCCAACGCCGCGGCGGCCGAGAACCACACCTACGGAATCCTCCAGGTCAGCGGCGTCCGCTACACGCGCCGTGCCGACGTGCTCGTCGAGGCGACCGTGCGGGGCGCGCCGCTCGACGATGCGGGCGTCTACACCGTGGCGATGCCGGATTACGTCGCGACCATGGCCGACACATACCTGGCGGGCGCCGACCTCGGCCCGATCCGTGAAACCGGCGAGAGTCTCACCGACATCATGATCGCGGCGGTGGCCGGTACCACGGCGCCGATCGAGCCGCCGGCGGTTGATCGGATGGTCCGGCTAGATCCCTAGAAACCGGTCCATTGAAAACCTGATGATGATTTGCAACGGGAATTGCGATATGGTACCTTTCCATGGGGATTGCAATGCAAGACAAGGGGCGTGTCATCGTGTCTCAGAAGTCCGTCGTCGTCGTGGCCGTTCTGTTGCTGATCGCCACCATCGCGCTGTCGGATCCGCCTCCCGGCTATTACGACACCGTGAGTTTCACCAGCCAGGACGCCCTGCGTACGTCGTTGCACTATGTGATCGACGGCCACACGAAGATTCCCTACACGTCCTCGTCGACCGATACCTGGGACGTGCTCGAGCTGGCCGACCAGGATCCGCTGAACAGCGGCCACATCCTGGATCTCTACCGCAATCGTTCGATCGCCAAGGAAGGTGGCGGGAACGACTACTACAACCGCGAGCACTCCTGGCCCAACAGCTATGGTTTCCCCGATGACGGCTACAGCAACAAGCCGTACACCGATTGCCATCACCTCTTCCTGTGCGACATCAGCTACAACAGCAATCGCGGCAGCAACATCTTCGACGACTGCACCAGCGGCTGCACGGCCCGCTACACCGACACCTACAACGGCGAAAGCGGCGTCAACTACTTCCGCAGCGATTCGCCGGTGGGCATCTGGGAGACGTGGGACAGTCGCAAGGGCGATGTCGCCCGCGCGTGTCTCTACATGGACGTGCGCTACGAGGGGGACAACGGCGAGCCCGACCTGATCCTCGTCGACGACCCTGCCCTGATCGTTTCCTGCCAGACCGGCGACAACGAATCGGTGGGTTACATGGGGCTGCTCTCGGTGCTGCTGCAGTGGCACGAGGACGACCCGGTCGACGACCGGGAGCGGTCGCGCAACGATATCGTCTACCAGTACCAGCACAACCGCAACCCGTTCATCGATCATCCCGAATGGGTCGCCTTGATCTTCGGCGACGACCCGACCGACGTGCCTGTCGACCTGCCCGCCGTGGCTTCCATCGCGGCGGTCTATCCCAACCCGTGCAACCCGTCGACGCAGGTGATCTTCTCGCTGGCTCAGGCCGGGCCGGTGCAGATCGAGGTCTACGGCCTCGACGGACGTCGCGTCCGGACGCTCGTGAGCGAAACGCGGACCGCGGGCGAGCATCGGGTGACGTGGAACGGCCGGAGCGACAGCGGCCGCGTCGTGGCCAGCGGTCCGTACGTGGTGCGGCTCGTCGGCAGTGGCCGGGTCGACTCGCGGCTGGTGACGTTGTTGAAGTGATCGACTGCGGGACATCTAAAGAAGAAGCGTAGAAGATGGAGCCGGACCGTTGCCTCGTGCAGCGGTCCGTGCTAACATATCTGAAACAGGATCGATCACAGATCGTATCAATGGTCCGTACGTCAGCGCGGACCCAACGTCGACCGGAGGCCGCAGCGACCCCACCCACTCGCGACGGTCTTGGTGATCACCCTGTCTGAAGTTCCTCCGGTCGTTCGTCGGATACCTGTTCCGACCCGTGCGTCCCGGTCCGCCGGTGGTCGCCACGCCAAGGAGGAGCCGTCATGCCCGCCAGGATCTTCAGTGTCGATTATTACTACACCACGGTTGAAAACAGGCCGGGCGAGGGTTGCCAGTTCCTCAAGATGTTGGCTTCGGCAGAGGTCAACCTGCTTGCTTTCAACGCCTTCCCCGTCAGCAGCGATCGCACCCAACTGGTGATCTACCCGCAGAACGCCACCTGGCTGGGCGAACTCGCGCGTCGCCAGGGCTTGACCCTGCACGGACCGCATCACGCTTTCCTCGTCCAGGGTGACGACGAACTGGGCGTGCTGCTGGATATTCACGAGAAACTCTGCGGTGCCGACATCAACGTCGCCAGCAGCACCGGCATGACCGATGGTCGCGGCCGTTACCGCTACATCGTGCATGTCCAGCCCGAGGAGTACGACCGCGCCCTCAAGGTGCTCGGCGTCGATCAGGGGCTGCAGCGTTGGGCCGACTTCCAGATCAAGCAGCACCGCCGGTTCAAGGCGCAAGCCTGACGCGCGGCTTGCCCGCTTCCCACGGGGCCGTTACCATGACGGCCAGCGATCACCCGACGGCCGGGCCACGCGCCCGGCCGTTTCCGTTCCGACAGGCGTGGGCATGAACCGGCTCCCCGACATCCACCACCGCGATCCCGACACCGGCCGCGTCCGCGACCCGGAGGCGCACGCCCGTGCCGTCCGCGGCATGTTCGCCCGCATCAGCGGCGCCTACGACCGCATGAACCACCTGATGTCGTTGAACCTCGATCGCCGCTGGCGCCGACGCGTGGCGGCGCGCCTGGAACCTGATACTCCGCGGGTTCTCGACCTCTGCGCCGGCACCGGCGATCTGGGCCTGGCGTGCATCGCCGCGGGACGCGCGCGCGCGGTCGTGGCCGTGGATTTCGTGCCGGAGATGCTGGCGGGGATCGCGGGCAAGCCCGGCGCCGACCGCGTCGTGGCCGTCGCCGGCGACGGTATGCGCGTGCCGCTGCCGGACGCCTCGGTGGATGCCGTGGTGGCGGGTTTCGGGATGCGCAACCTGGCCGACCCCGCGCTCGGGGTGCGCGAGATGTTGCGCGTGCTGCGGCCCGGCGGCCGGTTGCTGGTCCTGGAGTTCTTCCGTGCAGCCGGCGCAGCGACGGGCGCCGTCCGCGGCCCGGCCGCGCCGGTGCGCTGGGGGCTCGGCGTGGCCATTCCGACGCTCGGACGACTCGTGGCGCGCGACCACGCCGCCTATGCCTACCTGCCCGGCAGCATGGATCGTTTTCTCTCGGTGAACGAGTATCTGTCGTTGCTGGCCGACGAGGGCGCGGTCGAGGGCTTCGCCGAGCGGATGACGCTGGGTGTGGCGCACGTGGTCGGGGCGCGGAAGCGGCAGGGCTGAGAAGGCGTCTATTCGCGCCAGAAGATGTGGAACCCGTAATCCGATTCCACCACCGCCGACACCTCGCCGGGTTGCAGCGAGAAGACCGCCTGCTCCGCGGCCGGCTCCAGGATACCCGGTTCCACCCAGCCCAGATCACCACAGAAGAGGCGATTCTCGGGGTCGTCGGAGAAGCGGGCGGAGGGGTCGCAGAGGGCGGCGCGGCCCAGTTCGACTTTCCGATGCAGCGCGTTGGCGATGCGGCGCGCCTCGTCGCGGTCGCGTTTCATGTTGCGCGGCGCCTGGGCGGCGTTGTGGTACGACACCAGGATGTGGTGGATGCGGACCTTGCGGACCGCGTCGCGCCGGACCACGTGCCAGCCGTACTCCGTGGCCACCGGGCCGCCGACCTCGCCGACCTCGAGTCCGTCCACGACCGCGGCCAGGGCGCTGTCCAGCTCCCCGCGACGGAAGGCGCCGAGGTAGCCGGCGTTGCGCTGGGCGGTGGGATCGTCGGAGTAGCGACGCGCCATCTCGGCGAGGTCGCCGCGACCGGTCCGCAGCAGAAGGGCGATGCGACGGGCGCGCGTTTCGGCCTCTTCGCGGGTGCGCACGAGA
>CAZJMO010000145.1:0-2381 GCA_964547085.1 uncultured Fibrobacteraceae bacterium
GTTTTAAATATAAATTACGAAAACAAGACCGTTGAGATCAGGGACAATCCCAAAGCACCTTCGTCATCCCCCAACTCAAAGCGTACCCAAAAACAATACCCACCAGTCCCCCCATGGCCGTCAACGTTCCCGCCTCCAACAATACCTGCAACAACACATCTCTTCGCCGCGACCCCAACGCCATCCGCACCCCGATTTCCTTCGTCCTCTCCGTCACCGAAATCAACATGATGTTCATCACGCCGATCCCGCCCACCAGCAGCCCGATCGACGCCAGCACCATCAACACCACCGCGATCGCCCCGGTGATTCCGTCCACCATCTCGCCGTACGTCTCGCTCGAGATCACGTCGAAGTCATCCGGCTGCCCCGGCCTCAGCCGCCGGCCGGCCCGCATCGCGCCGATCACGTCCTCGCGGACGGTGTCCATCTCGTGGCCCTCGGCCACGGTCGCGGCGATCGAGCGGTCCTCGTTGTCGCGGTCGTAGAAATCCTTCTCGAACGCGGTCCAGGGCAGGACCACGTAGTTCTCGCCCAGGGCGCCCATGATGCTCTTGCGCTCGGCCATGGTGCCGATGATGCGGTAGGGGCGGCCACGGATGTCGAGGGAGCGGCCGATGGGGTCGAGGATGGGGAAGAGGTCCTTGCGGGGGCCGTAGCCAAGGACGCAGACGCGTTCGTGGGCGTCCAGTTCGGCGCGGCTGAAGAAGCGGCCCTCGCCCACCTGGTAGCTGTACATGATGGCGAAGTTCTCGCTGGCGCCGAAGACCTGGACGAACTGGGTGCGTTCCTCGCCGAAGGTCAGGACGTCGGCCTGGTCGCTCTGGACGAAGTAGTCGACGCGGTCGACGCCCTCAACGCCGGCAACGATGGGCACCAATTCCGGTTCGATCTGGCGGCGGCGGAGCTTGGCCTCCACGTCCTCGCCGCCCATGCCGGAGACGCGCGTCACGTAGACGTACGGGCGGCTGGCCGAGACGATGTCCTCGCGGATGCGGCCGCTCAGGCCGCCCACGATGGTCACGATCGCCAGCAACGTGGCCACGCCGATCGCCACGCCCAGAATCAGCAATCCGCTGCGCATCTTGTAGCCCACCACCGTATGCCACGCCTGCTGCATGGCCTCGCGCATCGACACATGGGCGAAATGCTTACTCACGGCGGAGCGCCTCCACGGGATCCAGGCCGGCGGCCTTCCAGGCGGGCCAGGCGCCGAAGAAGGCGCCGATCACGAAGGTCGAGCCCAGGCCCAGGCCCACCGACCACAGCGGGATGGCGAAGTTGAGGTCGCTGACCATGCAGATGATCCAGGTGATGCCGCTGCCCGAGAGGACGCCGATCACACCTCCGGCCAGGGACAACGTGATCGCCTCGACGAGGAACTGCCACAGGATCGAGCTACGCTTGGCGCCCAGGGCCTTGCGCACCCCGATCTCGCTGGTGCGCTCGGTCACCGACACCAGCATCACGTTCATCAGCACGATGCCGCCGATCACCAGGCTGATGCCCACCAGCGGCGTCATGGCGGCGTAGATGGCGCCGGCCACGCCTTTCCAGATCTGCAGGAGCTGGTCGGCGGTCATGATGCCGAAGTCGTCGTCCTGGAGCGGGCGCAGGCGGTGGCGGACGCGCATCTGGAAGGTGGCCTCGTCGCGGGCCTCCTGGAAGCCCTCCAGGTCCGCCACGGCCACCTTGATGTTCACCGACTCGCGCGCGCCGAAGACCTTTTGCCACGTGGTGATCGGCAGGATGGCGAACGTGTTGCGGTTGCTGCCCAGGACCGTGCCGCGATCCTCGGCCACGCCGACCACGGTGAAGTGGCGGCCGCGCAGGCGGAACTCCTTGCCCACGGGATCGAGCGAGCGCGGGAAGAGGTCGCGGGCCACGTCCCAGCCCAGGACCGCCACGGGGCGGCTGGTGCGCAGGTCGGCCAGGGTCAGGTGGCGGCCGTACGCCAGCGGCACATCCTCGATCAGCGGGTACTCGGCGGACTTGCCGCGGATCTCGCAGCCGCGGTAGTCGGCGCTGCCGGCGCGCAGGTCGCCGCGGCTCTCCACCGAGGCGCCGACGGCGCGGGCCAGGGTGAGGCGGTCGGCCAGCCAGTCGCGGTCGTCGACGGTGAGCTCGGGGTTGTTGAGCGAGTCGAGGAAGGCGTCGAAATCCGTGAGGAACGTGATCGGGTTGACGCGCGCGATGGTGAAGACATCGGTGCCCTCGTCCAGGACCTTGCGGCGGGCGTACTGGTCGGCGCCGTAGATCAGCGACACGACCGCGATCACCGACATGGTGCCCACCGGTTTCTTGTGTCAGAGGGCAGGTTGAGCGGTAATGTCGATGAGTCAGACGGAAGAGGGCAGGGTCATTCGCAATATTGGTGTCCT
>CAZJMO010000145.1:2391-8273 GCA_964547085.1 uncultured Fibrobacteraceae bacterium
ACCGCGATCACCGACATGGTGCCCACGATGTTGCCGAGCAGCGTGAGCGCCGTGCGCAGCTTGTGGCTGCGCAGGTTCTCCAGGGCGATCAGGACACCGGAGAGGCGATCACGGTTCATGGCGTCAACCGTTCCCGTTCTCGTCGTCGCCGTTCTTCTTGGCCTTGCGGACCTTGGCGCCGTCCTTCAGTTCGCGCAGCACGCGGAACGGGCCGGCGACCACGGTCTGGTCCGACTGCAGTCCTTCCAGCACCTCGAAGTGCTCCTCGCCCGCGATCCCCAGCACCACGGGCACGAACTTCACGAACCCGTCCTGGACCACGAACACGCCCTCGGTCTCCTCGCGGTCCACGTCCTCGTCCGCGGCCTCGTCGCTGAAGCCCAGGCCCTCGAGCGCCTTCTCGCGCTCACGCCCGGCCTTGCCGTTCAGCTTCTCGATGGCCTCCTGGCGCAGCGGCCAGTCGCGCGCCGTGACCGCGCCCAGCGGCACGGCAACGACGCTGTCGCGGACGGCGACGGTGACGCGCGCCTTGGCCGACAGACCCGGTCGGATCGTCGTCGGCGCCTCGTCCATCACCACCTTCACCTCGAAGTCCACCGCCTGCTGCCCGCCGCCCGAGCGGATGGGGCTGTTGCCGATCTCGGTCACCGCGCCGCCGAACTCCTTGCCCGGAAACGCGTCGATCTCCACGGTCGCCCGCTGTCCCAGCGCCACCTGCACCACTTCGGTCTCGTCCACCTCGACGACCGCTTCCATGGTGCCCATGTCGGCGATCGTCAAGAGCACGGTGCCCGGATTGTTCAGCGTGCCCATGATCGCGTTCTCGCCCTCTTCGACGTTCAGACGCGTGATCAGGCCGGTCATGGGCGCGTGGATGGTGACCTTGTCGAGATCGTGGTGGGCCTTCTCGAGGTTGGCGCGGGTCTGGTCCAGACGGTGCCGCGCCGACTCCGCGCGCGCGGTCTCGACACGCTCGTTCGTGCGCGCGGTGAGCAGGTCCTCCTCCGAACTGAGACCCTCGCGGTACAGCTCGGCGGCGCGCTTGTGGTCCTGCGCGGCCTTGTCCAGCGACGCCTCGGCCAGACGCAGGTCGGCCTGACCGGTCTGCACCGACGCCTCCAGCGCCTCGACGACGGCGCGGTACTCGGTGGGGTCGATCTCCAGCAGCAGGTCGCCCTCGGTGACGCGCTGGCCTTCCTCCACCGCCAGCTGCGTGACCGTGCCCATGGCGTTGGCCGACACGTCCACCTTCTTCTGCGGCTGGATGGTGCCCGAGGCGCGGACCACGGCGGTCAGGTCGCGCCGGGCCACCGTCTCGACATCGACGCGCTGCGCATTGTCGCGCCGGGTCAGGCTGACCACGACCAGCGCCGCCACCACCACGACGGCCAGAACGATGGGAATCCACTTCTTCACGTTGCACCTCCGGCAACCGCGCGGCGGCCGCCCACTCGAAATTCCTAGCGTCCGGACACCATCTGACCGAGCATCGCCATGCCGACCGGCACCGCCGAGAGCAGCAGGTACGTGGCCGCCACCACGATCGCCGACCGCGCGACCGTGAGCTTGTGGACCGTCGCGATACCGAGCACCACCACGTAGAGCATCCAGTACATGAACGGATCGCCGTAGATCCCGGCCGCCACGTAGGCCATCGACTGCGGGTTGGGGTCGGGCATGAACATGGTGAGCGTCAGCCCCGCGGCCCTGGTCGAGCCGAAGATCACAAGCACGACCCAGCTCAACACCGTGCGCAACGCGTAGGGTATGAGTCCCGCCCAGCAAATCACGCCCAGCGTGTGCCGCAACTCGCCCTTGCCCTCCGACAGACGCAGGAACAGGTGCAGCAACAGGCCCGGCACCAGCAGCGTGAACAGCACCACGGACAGACCGGCGCCCAGGCCCATGAGCAAGCGCAGCCACGGCGCCGGATCGGAGAACATATCGAGCTGCTGCTCGAGGATCTCCACCTGCTCGGCGGACGCGTGCTCGATCTGCATCTCGGTCTGCGCGGGCATCAGGATATGCATGTTGACCGCGGTGTACAGGACCATCAGCACGAAGATCGCCGCCGCGGGCACCAGCCACGCCGGGCGGTCCTGGAGCGCCGCCATGGCGCGCCTCGGAGCGGTCACGACCGCGACCATGCGGTCGGTCAACGACATGGGCGGCGGCGGACTGCCGGCGGGCGACGGATCGACAGGCGAGATCGAGTCAGTCATCGGGGTTCTCCTTCGCGGGGCGTGATGGGCGGCCGTCGCCGGCCAGGGCGTCGAGACGACCCTGCAGCCGGTGGCCGGCGCGGACCAGCGGCGTGGCGGCCTCGCGGGCAGCCAGCGCGCGGGTACCGCGCTCGGGATCGTCGTGGCGGGACAGGCACTCGCGGGCGAAGGTCCCGTCCTCGATCTCTTCCAGGATCGCGGCCATGCGCGCGCGCACGCCGCCGTCGATGAGGCCGGGCCCGCGGCTGAGGCCGCCGTAGGCCGCGGTCGGGCTGATGCGGCTTCGCATGCCGTCGACACCGTACCGGTGAAGCAGGTCGGTGATCAACTTCAGTTCGTGCACGCACTCGAAGTAGGCGTTGGACGGATCGTGTCCGCGGGCGGTCAGGGTGTCGAACGCGGCCTGGAGCAGTTCGATCACGCCGCCGCAGAGCACGGTCTGCTCGCCGAACTGGTCGGCGACGCATTCGGCGCGGAAATCCGTGCGCCAGCCGCCGCCGCGCAGACAGCCCACGGCGCGGGCGTACGCAGCGGTCAGCGCCCAGGTTTCGGGCGGCGACTGATCCGTGACCGCGAGCATGCCGGGCACGCCGCCGCCGGCGGTGAAACTCTCGCGCAGCATGTCGCCCTGCGCCTTGGGCGCGACCAGGAAGCAGGCCCGCGCGCCGGGATCGATCTGGTCGAAGGCTATGGCGAAACCGTGCGCGAAGCCGAGCGCCGCGGCAGGGCGCAATCGGGGCTCGATGTCGCGGGTGAAGACCTCACCCATGGCCTCGTCCGGCAGCATGAGCATGACGACATCGCCCAGCGCGGCCGCGTCGGCCGGCAGGTGCACCGTCAGGCCTTCCCGGCGGGCCAGGTCGCCGCGGGCCGAGCCCGCGCGGGCGCCGACGACCACAGCCACGCCCGAATCGCGCAGGTTCAGGGCGTGCGCGCGCCCCATGGTGCCGTAACCGACAATCGCCACGGTCCGACCCTGCAGGGCGTCCAGCGTGACTTCGGATTCTTCGAGAGGACGGTCGAGCGGCGGTTGCCAGGTGTCGTTCACGGGAGCCTCCAGGTTGTGCAAGCCGACGTGTCGCGGCTCGCTCCTTTGCGGACCTTATGCTCTCGACAGGTCCTTGACAAGATCCTGGCCACTGCCTAGATTCTGCGACCTGCCCATGCTATGGGCGGCGGGCTCGGCCCGCTGGCATTCAGGTGGCGCCTTAGCTCAGTTGGTTAGAGCAGCGGAATCATAATCCGCGTGTCCGGGGTTCGAATCCCTGAGGCGCCACCAGCTTACCCCACCCCGCCGAGCCGCATTCGCGGCTTTTTTTATTGCGGAGCGGAGGCTCGATGACCAGCCACGCCCTGGAAACACAGATCCGACCCCGCCTCGAAGCTCTCACCGCGGACGCGGCCAGGGCCCACGGCGACGACCCCGCCACGGCCGGCCTCCTGGTCGCCCTCTCGGGCGGACCCGACTCGGTCGCCCTGCTCGCCGTCGCCTGCGATTGGGCCCGCGACGCCGGCCGACCCCTCCACGCCGCACACTTCAACCACCGCCTGCGCAACCCCGGCGCCGACCAGGACGAGGCCTTCTGCCGCGACCTCTGCGCACAATTCGACGTGCCGCTGACCGTCGGCAGCGCCGACCCGCGCCCGGTCGCCCGCCAGCGCGGTCGCGGCCTCGAAGAAGCGGCCCGACACCTCCGCCTGGGCTTTCTGGAGGACACCCGCGCCCACCTCCATCTGGCCGCCGTCGCCACCGGCCATCACCGACAGGACCAGGCCGAGACGGTCGTCATGCGCCTCTTCCGCGGCACCGGCCCGGACGGCCTGCGCGGCATCCGGCCCCGCCACGGGCGCCGCGTGCGTCCGCTGCTCGAGGTCACCCGCCCGCAGCTCCTCGACCTGCTGGCCGCCCGCGGCCTGGCCTGGCGCGACGACCCCACCAACGACGACGCCAGCAACGTCCGCGGTCGTGTCCGCCGCGAGTTGCTGCCCCTGGTGCGCGACATCTTCGGCTCCGGCGCCGCCGAGAATCCGGCCCGCCTGGCCGACCTCCTGGAGACCGACCTCGCCTTCCTCGAGACCCGGGCCGACGCCGCATGGCACGATCTGGCCGGCCCCGCGCTCGCCGGCCACACCGGCCGGAGCCTCGACGTCACCGGCCTGGTCGCCCTGCCCACGGCGCTCGCCGGCCGCGTGATCCGGCGCTGGCTCCAACCGCATCTGCCGCAGGATCTGGTCCGCCGCCACGCGGTCGACATCCTGGCCTGGCTCGGTCGCGGCCAGTCCGGCAGCGGTCTGGATCTGCCCGGCCCGCTGCGCCTGGCCCGCGTCTTCGACCGCGTCGGCGTCGCCGCCTCGCCGCCGCCGCTGGAGGACGCCACCGCCTGGCGCGTGCGCATCGAACCGCTGACCGTGATTCCCGACCCACCGCCCGTCCCAGAGCGCGACGGCGACGCCTGGCGCCTGATCTGCCCCGCCGAAAACCTCGCCGGCGGCCTGCGCGTCCGGAACCCGCGGCCCGGCGATCGGTTGGAACAGTTTGGCCTCGCCGGGAGTAAGAAACTGAGCGACCTTATGCAGGAGAAACGAATCCCGGCCGATCTTCGCCCCGGCGTCCTGGTGATCGAGGATGCCCGCGGGCTGTTGTGGGTCGTCGGGATCGCCCAGGCCGAGCGGACACGCTTGTTGCCCACGACCGGGCAGGCGGTTACCATCATCCTCGACCGACGGCGGCGAGATCCGGGCGACTGAGCTCCCGCCCGAGCTGCCGTTTTTGACGCCCCGAAAGGACTTCGATGTCGAATCAGCCCCAGCGGGACAACAACCGCCCGCCCCAGGGTGGCGGGCCGCGCCCCGCCTTCACCGGCCGCGGCGTGGCTTTCTGGCTCCTCCTTCTGCTCCTGTTGCTCGTCGTGTTCCGCTGGTACGCCGGCGAACGCACCACCTCGAGCGACATCAGCTTCAGCGCCTTCGCCGAACAGGTCGAGCGCGGCAACCTCGATGAACTGACCATCATCGGCAACAACGCCGTCGGCCAGCTCACCGAACAGGTGCCCATCACGCTGTTGGACGGAAGCATCCGCCCGGTCCGCGAGTTCAACGTCGGCCTGTTGCAGAAGGAGAACTTCTACGACTGGCTGAAGGCCACCAACCCGTCCGTGCGGGTGGTCGTCCAGGAACCGCATGACCCGTGGATCACGCAGTTCCTGACGGTGTACATGCTGCCCATCCTGCTGCTGATCGCGGTGTGGGTGTTCTTCTTCCGCCAGATGCAGAGCGGCAGCAACCGCGCGTTCAGCTTCGGCAAGAGCAAGGCCAAGCTGATCAACATGGACCGGCCCGACGTCACCTTCGAGGACGTCGCGGGCTGCGACGAGGCCAAGGTCGAGCTGCAGGAGGTCATCGACTTCCTGCGCTCCCCGAAGAAATTCCAGCGCCTCGGCGGCCGCATCCCCAAGGGTGCACTGTTGATCGGACCTCCGGGCACCGGCAAGACGCTGCTGGGCCGCGCCGTGGCCGGCGAGGCCGAGGTCCCGTTCTTCTCCATGAGCGGTTCGGACTTCGTCGAGATGTTCGTCGGCGTCGGCGCCAGCCGCGTGCGCGACCTGTTCGAGCAGGGCAAGAAGAACGCGCCGTGCATCATCTTCATCGACGAGATCGACG
>CAZJMO010000146.1:0-3646 GCA_964547085.1 uncultured Fibrobacteraceae bacterium
CGGCGAACTCTCCGGCGTCGTGAAGGCCTACGCGGCTCCGGAAAAGTCCCGATCCTTCAAGGCGGGACTGTGGCGGTGGGGGCTCTACGCGATCATCCTCGCCGCGGTCGGTCTCGCGGGCCTGTGGGCGGGCGGTCGTTCGGAGACACGCACGCTGCACCTGGCCGTGCCGTCTCCCGAGGGGGTCGATTTCGCGGTCAGCGGCTCCTATCCGGGCCTGCCCGTCGTCTCGCCGGACGGACGCTATATCGTCTTCAGCGGCAAGTCGGAAACGGATGGGAGCGTCCGCCTCTACCTGCGATCGCTGGATGAGGGGAAATCGGTCGCCCTGGACGGGACCGAGGACGCCCAGTATCCCTTCTGGTCGCCGGATAGCCGGCGGATCGCCTTCTACGACCGCAACGAGGGATTGAAGACGATCATGGTCGGCGGCGGTGCCGCCCAGACGATCTGCAATGCCGGCAACGGCAAGGGCGGCAGCTGGAACGACGCGGGCGAGATCCTCTTCACCGACGACTACAACACGGTCATCCAGCTGGTCCCCGCCATCGGCGGAACCCCGCGCCCGGTCACCGACCTCGCGCAGGACCAGGGTTTCGACTCCCATCGCCACCCGCAGTTCATGCCCGACGGCGAGCATTTCCTCTACCTGGCCCGCGGCGCCGGCGGGCAGGACTCCGAGCTGCGGCTGGCCCACGTCGACGGCCGGCCCCACACCGTCGTCATGGTGATCCCGATGATGGCCCAATACGCCTCCGGTCGGCTGCTCTTCCTGAACCAGCAGACGCTGATGGCCCAGCCCTTCGATCCCGCCTCGGGCGAGTTGAGCGGCACGCCGGTCCCGGTCGCCAACGACGTGATGACGATCGTCGGCGCGGCCAAGGGCGCGTTTTCCGCCTCCGCCGACGGGACGTTGATCTACCTGAAGGGGAACGCGGAAACCGAATCCAGCCTGTACTGGCTGGATCGCCAGGGTTTCGAAACCGGGACGCTGAGCGATCTGGCCAGCTACGCGACCGTCGTGCTCTCGCCCGACAACCGGCGGGCCGCGGTGACCATCACCGATCGCCAGGCCGGCACCACGGACCTGTGGATCGTGGACATCGAGCGGAATTTCCGATCCCGCTTCACGAATCACCCGGCCGAGGACATCTATCCGATCTGGACACCCGACAGCCACTCCCTGCTCTATTCCTCGAACCGCGGCGGCTATTTCTCGGTCTACCGGCAGGATCTGGGGGGCACCGGCGAGGCGAAGCTGGTGCTGGACCTGGGCACGGACGTCTTCATTTCCGATGTCGGGCCGGACGGACGCACCCTGATCTATTCCACCCAATCGGACGGCACGGCGCTCGACCTGTGGAGCGTGGATCTCGAGGGCGAGCCGGAGCCCCGCCTGTTGCGCCGCTCACCGGGCGACGATTGGGCCGGCTGCATCTCGCCGGACGGGGCGTGGATCTCCTATTTCTCGGACGAATCCGGCAACGGGCAGGTCTATCTGGCGCCCTGGCCCGGGATGACCCCCATCACTCAGGTCTCGACCACCACCGGCACCTGGCAGTTCTGGCGGCGGGACAGCCGCGAGCTGGTCTTCCAGGAGGGCAACGGCCGCGTGATGTCGGTCACCCTCGAGCCGGGCGGGAGCCGGGGGTCGACGTGCCCGCGCCCCTCTTCGAACACGCCAGCGTCAAGGTCGAAGGCCCCTGGCTGGACATGAGCGCCGACGGCGAGCGCTTCCTGGCCGTGAACACCATCGCGTCCGATCCGCCCGGCTTCTGCGACGTCCTGATCGGGTGGCTCTCGCTGGTCGAGGGGCCCTGAGCCGCGGATTTCGGCCGGTTCGGGGGGATCCGGCGCAATAATCCGGACGAAGGAGCTCCCCGTTTCCAGTCCGCTCGGCCGCCTTGGGATGACATTCTCCCGGGCGGCCCTTTCCAAGAAAATCGACCGATATTCCGCGGCGACTTGCTGGCGCGGTCCGAATATGCAACTATCATGACGCCGCACGGAATCTTGGCCCCTGCGGCCGGGGTGCGCCGGACGCGATCGCTTCGTCTTCGGGGGTGGACATGAAGTTCAAGTTCGACCGGGATCATCTGCTCAATCTGGAAACGTCCCTGAAACAGGAATATCTCCTGACCAACGGCCGCGGCGGTTACGCCGCGAGCACGATCCTCGATTGCCACACGCGGAAATACCATAGCCTCCTGGCCGTGCCGGTCCCGGGAACCGGTACGACCTGGAACCTGTTGTCCAAGCTGGAAACGACCGCGGTGATCGGGCGCAAGGAGTTCCGTCTCGCGACCAACAAGTTCCCGAACGTCTTCCATCCGACCGGACACAAATACGCAGAGAGCTTCGAATACGAGCACGTCCCGGTCACGCGCTACCTGCTGGGCGACGCGGTGATCGAAAAATCGCTGATCATGCCCCGGGGACGGGACGCCGTGATGGTGAAACTGGCGGTCGTCCGCTCGAGCAAGCCCGTCGTCTTCCGCGTCGTTCCCCTGCTGGCCTATCGGGACATCCACGCCCTGGCCCACCAGAACATGGATCTGCAGCCGCATTCCTACACGGTGAAGAACGGCATGAAAGTGACGCCCTACAATCACCTGCCGACCCTGTACATCCAGACATCGACCGCCTCGCATTACTATCCGGCGCCCGATTTCTGGAACGATTTCGAGTATCTCAAGGAGCGCAACCGCGGCTATCCCTATGCCGAGGACCTCTTCACGCCCGGCGTCTTCGAGGTCCGTGTCCGAAGCGGCGGCAGCGTCATCTTCCGGGCGTCGACGACGGCGCTCCGCACGACCATCTCGACGATGTGGAGGAACGAGGAGGAGCGTCTCCGGAACCGGGCCGCGCGCTTCGCCGGGGAGAAGGACCCGCTGCGCGACTTCAAGATCCGCGTCGAGGATTTCGTGCTCGAGGACGGGCGGGGACCCGCCGGCATCATCGCCGGCTACCACTGGTTCAAGGAATGGGGCCGCGACACGATGATCGCCCTGGCCGGCAGCACCTTCTGCCGCGGCGACCTGGACGGCGGCCTGGCCATCCTGAGGAAATACGCCCGCCTGCAGCGGGATGGGCTCATGCCGAACTTCCTGGACGACGGCGGAGACCACGCCTACAACAGCATCGACGCGTCCCTGCTCTATATCCGGGCCGCGCAGCAGTATCTGGAATTCGGGGGGGATATCGCCAAGGCCAGGCGCGGTCTCAGACGCCCGATGGAGGATGTCGTGCGGGCTTTCCTGGACGGCCGCGTCCCCTGCGCGGATATCGGCGAGGACGGCCTTCTCTATGCCGGAGACGCCGGGACGCAACTGACCTGGATGGACGCCCGCAGCGGCGGCGTTCCCGTCACGCCGCGCCACGGCGCCGCCGTGGAGATCAACGCGCTCTGGTACAACGCCCTGTCGTTCCTGCTGACGGTCTTCGGGCGATCCCTGGCCAAGGACCTGAAACCGCGGATCGAGGACGCCGCCCGGCGATTCGAGGCGACCTTCCCCGGAGCGTTCTGGAACGAGGAGGCCGGCTGTCTCTGCGACGTCTATCGCGGCGACGGGGATCGCGATCCCTCGATCCGGCCCAACCAGCTCTTCGCGCTCGCGTTGACCGGCGACCTGATCTCTCCCGAGCG
>CAZJMO010000146.1:3656-7556 GCA_964547085.1 uncultured Fibrobacteraceae bacterium
GCCCTGGACACCGTCCAGGCGCACCTGCTGACGCCCTACGGCCTGCGGACCCTGAGTCCCGGCCATCCCGACTACAAGTTCACCTACACGGGGGATCCGTCCACGCGTGATCGGGCCTACCACCAGGGCATGGTCTGGCCCTGGCTCGTGGGGATCTACACGGACGCCCTGTTGACGACCGAATCCCGGTCCCGCGTGGCGGCCCACGTCAGGAAGACCTTCCGCCCGCTGCTCAAGATGCATCCGGGAGAGGCCTGCCTGTTCCACATATCGGAAATCCTGACGCCCAATCCGCCGCAGGTGCCGAAGGGCGCGGTCGCGCAGGCCTGGAGCATGGCGGAAATCATCCGCATGCTCGAGATCATCAAGCCCCGTTCGGGCGCCCGGAGCTGACCGGCCGCCGAGGAGACCCGGGATGAAGGTGTTGATGTTCGGTTGGGAGTTCCCGCCCTTCATGAGCGGGGGGTTGGGCACGGCCTGCCAGGGGATCACGCGCGGGCTGGCCGGACACGACGTGCGCGTCAGTTTCGTCCTGCCGTCGAGGCAGAAGAAGGATATCGACAGCGCGTACGGGACCCGTTTCATCGCGGCCGACGAGGTCGTCATGACCCGGAGCTTCGAGGAGGTCCTGAATGATCAGAGGATCGTCGAGGCCCTGAGGACCCGCGAGGGTTTCTTCATCGCACCCTATTTCACTTCCGCCTATATCGACGAGATCCTCGAAACCTTCCTCGAGCGCAAGCGGACCGTGCGCGGCACGACCTTCACCTCGTTGCTGAACTTCAACGGCAACTACGGCAAGGACCTGATGCGCGAGGTCACGGAATACGCCATGGTCGGCCGCTACCTGGGCGCCACCGAGGATTTCGACATCATCCACGCCCACGACTGGCTGACCTACCTGGCCGGCGTGGCCGCACGCGAGGCCAGCGGCAAGAAGCTGGTCCTGCACATGCACGCCACGGAATTCGACCGCAGCGGCGAGAACATCAACCAGGACATCTACGACATCGAGCGCTACGGCCTCGAACAGGCCGACCACGTGATGGCCGTCAGCTACTACACGCGACAGCTCCTGATCTCCCGTTACGGGATCCCGCCGGAGAAGATCAGCGTCGTGCACAACGCCGTGGACAAGGAGAAGCGTATCCAGCAGCTGGGCCTGAAGCGGAACCTGAAGGAGAAGCTGGTCCTGTTCCTGGGACGGGTCACCATGCAGAAGGGGCCCGACTACTTCCTGGAGGCGGCGAACCTGGTCCTGAAGAAGAACCGAAACATCCGCTTCGCGATGGCCGGCAGCGGGGATCTGTTGCCGACGATGATCACCCGGGCCGCCGAGTTGCGCATCACCGACCGTTTCCACTTCCTGGGCTTCCTGAACCGGCAGGAGGTCGAGAAGATGTACGCCCTGAGCGATCTCTACGTGATGCCTTCGGTCTCGGAGCCCTTCGGGATCACGCCGTTCGAGGCCCTGCTCTACGACGTGCCGATCATCATCTCCCGGCGCTCCGGCGTGGCCGAGATCCTCAAGGATGCGGTGCTGATCGATTTCTGGGACGTGAACCTGCTGGCCGAGAAGATCCTGGACATGATCGAGAAGCCCCAGCTTGCGGCGGCGGTCGTCGAGAAATGCCAGCACGAGCTGAAGTCGATCGAATGGAGCAATGCGGCCAGAAGGATCCGCGACGTCTACGAGACTGTGCTTTCCCGTTCGCAGGAGGAACGAAGGCCATGATCTCCGTCTGCTTCTATTTCCAGGTGCATCAACCGTTCCGCCTGCGGGAGGACTACAGCTTCTTCGACATCGGCGAGAACCACTTCTACGAGGACGAGGCGGCGAATCGAGAGATATGCCTGAAGGTGGCCCGGAAATGCTACCTGCCGATGAACCAGCTGCTGCTGGAACAGATCCGCCTGCACGAGGGCCGCTTCAAGGTCGCCTTCTCGATCTCGGGCGTGGCTCTGGACCAGTTCGAGCTCTACACCCCGGAGGTGATCGCCTCCTTCCGGGAGCTGGCGGAGACCGGCTGCGTCGAGTTCATCAACGAGACCTATTACCACTCCCTGGCCTTCCTCTTCTCCGTGCGCGAGTTCAAGGAACAGGTCCGGATGCACAAGCGGCGGATCAAGGCGCTCTTCGGCCTGACCCCGACGACCTTCCGCAACACGGAGCTGATCTACAACAACGCGCTGGCGAAGACCATCGAAGACATGGGGTACCGGACGATCCTGGCCGAGGGGGCGGACCAGATCCTGGGCTGGCGCAATCCGAATTTCATCTATTCGCCGGCCGGCTGCTACAAGCTGAGCCTGATGCTCAAGAACTACCAGCTCTCGGACGATATAGCCTTCCGCTTCTCCAATCGTGACTGGGACGGCTGGCCCCTGGACGTGGACAAGTACGCCGAATGGCTGCAGGCGGTGCGCGGCAACGGCGAGGTCGTGAACCTGTTCATGGACTACGAGACCTTCGGAGAGCACCAGTGGGGTGAGACGGGCATCTTCGAGTTCATGCGCAGGCTGCCCGGGCGGATCCTGGAGATGCCCGACTTCGCCTTCATGACCCCGGCCGAGGCCAGCCGGTACTTCTCGCCTTCGGCGAAGATCGACACGCCCAACTTCATCTCCTGGGCCGATGTCGAGCGGGATCTCACGGCGTGGCTCGGAAACCCGCTGCAGGATTCCGCGATCGAGATGGTCTACGCCCTGGAGAAGCCCGTTCGCCGGGCGAAGGATCCGGAGCTGCTTTCGATCTGGAGACGTCTGTTGACGTCCGACCATTTCTATTACATGTGCACGAAGTGGTTTTCAGATGGCGACGTCCACAAGTATTTCAATCCCTTCAGCACTCCGTACGACGCCTATGTCACCTACGTCAACGTGGTCAACGACATGGCCGAGACGCTGAAGGCCAGGGGCCTGCGCCTCGCCTGAGATCAAACACTGGAAAAGGAAATCCTGATGCCGAACCAACTGCTTTTCGAGGTGTACTGGGAGGTCTGCAACAAGGTCGGCGGTATCTATACCGTCATCCGCAGCAAGATGCACCAGGCGACGGCGGTTTTCGGGGACGACTACTTCCTGATCGGCCCCCTGCTGGACACCAATCCCGAATTCGAGGAATCCAGCGACTTGGCCCTGAACAACGTCAAGGGCAGGCTCCAGGGCGCGGGCATCCGCGCCAAGGTGGGCCGCTGGACCTATGGGTCCGGAGCCAACGTGATCCTGGTGGACTACAAGCAGGGCCTGGACCAGAACCAGCTGCTCTTCCAGCTGTGGGAGGATTTCGGCGTCGATTCGATGGACGGGGGATGGGAGTACATCGAACCGGTGCTCTTCGCCACCACGGCCGGCAAGGCGATCGCCGCGATCGCCGAACTCTACGGCGAGCACCGGGTCCACGCCCATTTCCACGAGTGGATCGCGGGCGCGGGGCTGCTCCACCTCAAGAAGCACTGCCCGCAGATCGGCACCGTCTTTACGTGCCACGCCACGGTGCTCGGACGTTCGATGGCCGGCAACGGCATGGATCTCTACGGCCTGATGGAAAGCGTGAACACCGACGCCGAGGCGAAGCGGCTGAACGTGGCGGCGAAGCATTCCCTCGAAAGCGCCGCGGCCCGCGAGGCGGACTGCTTCACGACCGTCAGCACCGTCACGGCCCGGGAGGCCGAATATCTCCTGCACGTGAAGCCGGATCTGGTGCTGCCGAACGGGTTCGACGTCCGGCACACGAAGGATCCCCGGCAGGATCCGGCGTATTACGCGGCCAACCGGAACGGTCTGCTGTCCTTCGCCTCGACGTTCCTGGGCCAGGACCTGGATCCCGCCCGGACGCTGCTGGTCTCGACGTCCGGCCGCTACGAATTCCGCAACAAGGGCCTGGACGTCCTGGTGGAC
>CAZJMO010000146.1:7566-8269 GCA_964547085.1 uncultured Fibrobacteraceae bacterium
GTCTGCGCGCGCAGCAGACCGAACTGAAGCGCGACGTCGTGGTCTTCATCCTGATCATGGCCGGGGCCGTGAAATCGTCGGAAGACCAGTACAGCTACGACCGGTATTCGATGCTCTCGACCCATGCGCTCTGGGATCCGGGCAACGACCCCATCCTGAACGCCTGCTTCCGGCACGAGCTGCGCAACGATCCCGCGGATCGCGTCAAGATCGTCTTCGTGCCCGCGTTCCTGAACGGCCACGACGGCGCCCTGGATCTCGAATACTACGACGCCCTGGCCGGCTGCGACGTGACGGTCTATCCGTCCTATTACGAACCCTGGGGTTATACGCCGCTCGAGAGCATCGCCCACGGCATCCCGACGGCGGGAACGGACCTCAGCGGATTCGGGCAGTGGATCCTGGAGGGCGGCCGGACGGACGGCATCGAGATCCTCGATCGTCTCGGCGTGGAGGATGCCGCCGTCAGCGAGGCCCTGCAGGCCTTCATCCGCAGGTACGCGGATCTGCCCGAACCCGAGATGCCCGCGATCCGCGCCGCGGTGCGGCAGCGGGCCTTGCAGGCGGAGTGGGAGATCTTCTATCCCAACTATCTGGAGGCCTACGGGATCGCCATCGAGGAATGCCGGGCCTGCCAGAGAGGCCTGGACACACGCAAGCGCCTGCAGCGGCTGGAGGCCTTCAACTTTCGCGGAACCGACAG
>CAZJMO010000147.1:0-3928 GCA_964547085.1 uncultured Fibrobacteraceae bacterium
CAGGCGCTCGGTGCCGTCGCGGGCCACGAGGACCGTGCCGCGCGCGATATCCAGCGGGCTGCCCGCGCCCAGGATGTCGGTGAACGACCAGGCGGTCGCGCCCGGCAGCGGCGGGTCCGGCGGCCGCAGCCGGAAGATCTCGGCCAGGGGCCGGCCGCGCGCTTCGTCCTGCGGCCAGCCGGTCAACGACGCGGCGATCGGATTCAGCCGCGTGACCATGCCGTCCTCGTCGGTGGCGATGACGCCGTCGCCGATCGAGTAGAGCGTGATCGACAGATCCTGTTCGTGCTCGCGGAGGCGCTGCTCCGCGACGTGCCGCTTCCGGATATTGGCCACCAGCAATGTGATGATCAGGATCAGGACCGTGATGACCGCCAGGCCGCCGATGACCAGTTCGCGGTTCTGCTCGAAGACGCTCACCGGCCGGTTCAGGATGGTGCTGCCCTCGGGCAGGGACGCCGCGTCGATGTTCCAGCGCGTGAGCGCGGCGTGGTCGAAGTGGAAGGCGGTGGCGCCGTCGGTGCGGACGGCCATGGTGTCGGCATCGGCTCCGGCCAGGATCGCGGCCGCCATTTCGCCGGCGGCGGTACCCTGCGTGTAGCCGCCGGTGACGCGGCCGCCGACCACGCCGGCGCCGATGTTGAAGTCCAGCAGGCAGTACGTGGGTACCGGGCTGGCCGCCATCAGTTCGTTGCCGATGCGTGGGAAGGTGGAGTGGCGACCTTCGGAGTCGGCGTAGTAGACGCCCAGCAACATCAGTTCGTCGGGCTGGAGTCCGGCGATGCGCTGCTTGAGTGCGGCCAGCGGCAGATCCTCGTTGTGCTCGATCCGAACGCGTCCGTTCAGGGGCGCCAGGATCCGGTCGGTGTTCCGGCGGTTGGCCCGACCGGTGGCGAGGTTGTCGTTGATCACCAGGATCGACCGCGTTCCGGGATGGATCCGAAGCATGGCCTCGACGGTCTCCAACGTGGCGTAGACCTCGGCGACACCGGTGAAGTCGCGCAGGTCGGCGATGGCCTCGGGCCGGAAATCGTTGACGCCGCAGAAGACGACGGGCGTGCCGGGCAGCAACGCGTCGCGGTGCTCGCGGAGGAAGTCGTAGGCATTGTTGTCGGCCGAGACGATCAGGTCGAAGGCGGTGTCGGCATACTTCATGGTCAGGATGTCGCCGAACGCCTCGAGGTACTCGCGGGAGTGGAAGCGCTTGGTGTCCATGAACTCGACGCGCAGATCGACATCGCGGCCCGTCGGCCTGAGCGCGTCTTCCAGGCCCTTGGTCAGCTGATTGACCCAGTCCATCGGCGGTGCGTAGGAATGCAGCAGCAGAACGTGCTGCCTGGTCTGTGCCGCGAGTGGACTCGCCAGCAGGAAGACCAGCCAAAATACGAACCACGGCCGGATCGGGGCCGACCGTGGTCGAGAGGGGCCGGGCGAGGTATTCGACATGGTATCAACGATGATACCGGTGCGCCCATGTCCTGTCCACAGGGCGTTGGTTCCGGGCCGCTATTCGCCGCCCCATTCCGGATCCACGAAGGAACTGCGGACGCTCGTGGTGATGCCGCCGCGGACGAACCAGTCGCCGACCACTTCCATCATGCGGGGTCGGCAGGCTTCCACGAGGTCGTCCAGGACCTGGTTGGTCACCTTCTCGTGGAACGCGCCCTCGTTGCGGTAGCTCCAGAGGTAGAGCTTGAGCGACTTCAGCTCGATGCAGTTGTGGTTGGGGATGTACGAGATGTGGAAGTGCGCGAAATCCGGCTGACCGGTCAACGGACACAGGCAGGTGAACTCGGGACAGTCGAACTCTATATCGTAGTCCCGGTCGGGCGAGGGATTCTCGAACGTCTCGAGATCCTTGCTGGGCAGGGTGGCCATGGGAGCATCCTTTCGCTGCATTTCGGGCGCGTTGTATAGCGTGCGTTCGACTACTTGATCAGCGCCATGCGCCCGACCGCAGTGTGGCGACCGCTGTCGACGCGGTAGAAGTAGATCCCTGCCGAGACGCTCCGGCCGCCGTCGTCCCGGCCGCGCCACTGCACGGTGTGCGTGGCGGCGGGCAGGTCGGCGTCGACCAGGGTGCGGACCCGTCGGCCCTGGACGTCGTAGATCACCACGCTGGTCCGCCCGCCTTCGGGTACGGCGAAGCGGATCGTGGTGGCGGGATTGAACGGGTTGGGGAACGGGTTGTCGACGCGGAAGGCGACCGGAGTGTCCGGATCCTCCACCGCGTCGAGCGTGCCGCAGGTGGCCTCGAGCGCACCGATCAGCCCGCACCCGCCGCTCTGGTCGGGGGCACAGGGGCTGCTCGATGCGACGCGGTAATCGCCGCCGGGGCGGTCGCAGAACAACGGATCGACCGCGATGTTGCCGCCCGTGCCCGTCGGATCGTCGACGCCGCCGTACGCGTCGCCGTCGTTGCCGTAGACGTCGTTGCACGCGAGCGTCGCGGCGCTGTTGCTGAAGAACATGCCGTTGGCCGAGCCGGTGCCGCCCGTGTTGTAGGCGCTGATGGAGTTGCTGATCGTCACCGGCGTGGAGGAGATGTAGAAGCCGGCGCCGCCGTTGACGCAGGAGTTGTCGGCGACAGTCAGGTTCTCGAACACGGCGGCCGTGCAGCTGGAGGTGAAGATGTTGCCGGCGAAGAGCAACCCCGTGTTGCCGGTGACGACGGTGTTGCGGACCTGGACATCGGTGCAGGTGCTGAACTGGAAGGACGAGCCGGAGTGGGCGGTGTTCCCGGTGACGACCAGGCTGTCGACGGCGACGGTGCCGGCGTCGATGTAGAGGCCGCCGCCGCTCAGGAAGTTCGAGTCGGCCGTGGGCGTGTTCCCGGTGATCTCGACGCCGGTCAGTTCGAGCGCGACGCCCTCGGCGCAGATGCCGCCGCCGTAGGTCTTGGCGGTGTTGCCGCTGACCGCGCCGCCGGTCATCGTGACCACGGTCGCGCCGGCGGATACGCCGGCGTAGATCCCGCCGCCCCGGATGGCGTCGGCGTGGTCGGAGACGACGACATCGGTGAGCGTCACGTCGGTATCGACGACGTGCAGGCCGCCGCCCAGCGGAGGATAGCTCAGGTTGTCGTAGACCACGGTGTTGGCGGTGATGGTCACGGTGTCGAGCGTGGGGGATCCGGCATAGATGAAGATGCCGCCGCCGTACATCGCGGTGTTGCCGGTGACGGTGATGTTCTCGAGGACGGCTTCGGAGTTGCTCAGCGCGATCCCGCCGCCGAGACCCAGCACGGAGTTGGAGCCGACGGTATTGCCGGTGACGATCAGGTTCCGCAGCGTCGGCGATACGCCGTTGCACATGATGCCGCCGCCGTAGTTGCCGGGGTACGGGATGTCGGCGTAGAAGCGGCCGCCGCCGCCCTGGACCTGGAATCCGTCGATGACGGTGGTCTGGTCCACGGCGCCGCTGAACTGCAGCGCCGGGTTGTTGGGGTTGCCTTCGACGACCGTCGGCGTGCCGGCCGCGTCGCGGTCGACGTAGCCGTCGGCGTAACCGCCGTAGATCTGCAGACCCTTGCCCTGGATGGTGACCGTGGGCAATTCGATGTCCGCGTGGACCTTGATGGTGTCGGCCGCGGCGGCCATGTTGAGCGCGTCCTGGATGGCCAGGAATTCCCCGGGAACCTCCTGTACGTTGTCTCCGAGCGATTTCAGCAGGTTGACGCGACCGGAGCCGAGCAGCCCCACGTATCCGGGATTGATCTCGTCGAGGCTGTCGCAGCCGTTGTTCAGCGACGCGGCCACCTGGTAGGGGGTCATCGTCGGGTCGGAGGACCAGATGAGCGCCGCGGAACCCGCCGCGATGGGCGAGGAGAAGCTGGTGCCCTGGGTGGTGCCGTAGGTGCTGTCGCCGGTGTTGTTGTTGTAGGCGGTCGTGTAGATCTGGGTGCCCGGCGCGGACAGATCGACCCAGT
>CAZJMO010000147.1:3938-5880 GCA_964547085.1 uncultured Fibrobacteraceae bacterium
ATCGGCCCGCGCCACCAGCCGCCCCATCTCCCGGTAGATCTCGGTGCCGGGGGCCGACAGTTCGACCCAGCTGCCGAAGCTGGAGAAGCTGGCCTTGGTGTCGTTGGGCGTGGTGGCGGCGACCGCGAGGACGCGCGGGTCGTTGTACGCGGCCAGGTAGGACGCATCGTCGTTGTTGTCGTTGCCCGCTGCGGTGAAGATCAGCATGCCGGCGCCCAGACACGTGCGGACCGCGGACAACAGCGAACTGCTGCTGCCCCAGGATGCGTTGAAGATCCGGGCGCCGTTGGCGGCGGCGTAGACCATGGACGATGCGGCGAAGTCCATGCGCACCACGCCCTGGGTTTCGCCGTTGGGCAACCAACCGATGCGCAGGGCCATGATCTTGACGCCGGGCGCGGTGCCGGCGATGCCGATCCCGTTGTTGGTGATCGGCGCGACGCAGCCGGCACAGTTGGTGCCGTGGCTCTCGTAGTCGCTGGGGTCGTTGTCGGGCACCGAATCGTCCTCGTCGGGCCAGCCGTCGCCGGGAACGTCCACGAAGTCCCAGCCGCGGATGTCGTCGATGTAGCCGTTGCTGTCGTCGTCGACGCCGGGCGTGCCTTCGTACTCGGCCCAGTTGGTCCAGATCGAGCCGTTGACCTTGTCGGGGTGCGGGCCGCCGAGGTCGGGGTGGTTCCAGTCGATGCCCGAGTCGCCGATCGCCACGATGATCGTGGAGTCGCCCAGGGTCTCGGCCCAGCCGCCGACCGCCCGGATGTCCTTGCCGCCGATCACGTCGTTGCGCAGGAAGTACTGGCTGGAGGCGAGATCGTTGGGCGTGTATGCGGTGCCGAACTGCTTGCAGATGTCGACCGCGTGCACCTCTTCGGTCACGCCGCTCTTGGCGTAGTCGCTCAGGACGGCCTGCAGATCCGACTTGACGTCGAAGTCGACCGTGTAGACGCGGGCGAGGTCGGCACGGACGGCCGGATCCTCGAACATGTCGATCATCGATCCGTACAGCGGCTCGAGGTGCGTGACGCCGTGCTTGGCGGTGAGTGCGTCGAGGGCCGCGACGCCTGTCCTGGGGCTGTCGCCGCTCTTGTCTACGTGGAGCTTCATGCCGACGGGGAACGTGACCATGATCCGGCCGGGGACCTGGCCCACGACCGAACTGTTTTCGTAGGTGGCGGCGGCCGCGAGCGTGCTGCAGACGAGCACGGCGGTCAAGATCAGCGCGATCGTGCGCATGAATCCGATCTCCTCGATAACGTGACAAGGGGGACGCACCGACAATGGCGGGATGCGCTCCTTCGAAAGGAATACCAACACCTACAGGATAAATGATTTTCTGTGTCGCATCAATTCACCAGCCATTATGCTCCGCCGTCACGCCGGTCCAACAGCGGGAAGGTGCCATGACCACGGATCCGAACATCCTCGACATCGTCTTCATCGAATCGCACGACGGCGGTTCGCATCGCGAGTTTCGCGAAGGTCTGGCCCGTCATTCCTGCCACCGCTTCCGTCCGCTGACCCTGCCGCCGCGTTTCTGGAAGTGGCGCATGCGCGGGGGAGCGGCGTGGTTCGCCGACGAACTCGCCGCAGCGCCCGAACCCTGCGACCTGATCCTGGCCACCAGCCTGTTGAACCTCGCCGACCTTCGCGGCCTGCTGCCCGCCCCGCTGGATCGCCGACCGCTGGTTCTCTACATGCACGAGAACCAGCTCACCTACCCGCTCTCGCCCCACGAGGAGTTCGACTTCCACTTCGGCTTCACCAGCATCGTCAGCTGTCTGGCCGCCGACCTCGTCGTCTTCAACTCCGAATTCCATCGCGACCTCTTCCTCGACTCGCTGCCCGCCTATCTGGGCCGCATGCCCGAGGCCGTCCCGCGCGGCATCCGTTAATGCTGTATCCACATCGTTATCGAGCATATAGTTTTGAATAGAATTAATGG
>CAZJMO010000147.1:5890-8204 GCA_964547085.1 uncultured Fibrobacteraceae bacterium
TCGTCGCCGACGGCCTGGGCACGGCCGTCTGGCGCGGCAGTCCGTGCCGGCCGGACGCCGGGCCGCCCTGGCCCCGCGACGGACGCCGCCCGGTGATCCTCTGGAACCACCGCTGGGAGTTCGACAAGCGTCCCGACCTCTTCGCCGCCGCGGTCGGCCGCCTCCTCGACGCCGACCTGGACTTCGCCGTGATCCTGCTCGGCGAGGGCCGCCACCGGGACGATGTCTTCCGCCCGCTGGCCGAGCGCCTCGGCGACCGCTGCCTCCACTTCGGCTACGCCGAGGATCGCGGGCGGTACGACGCCCTGGTCGCGAGCGCCGACATCGTCGTCAGCTGCGCCGAACAGGAATACTTCGGCATCTCGGTCGCCGAGGCCGTGCACGCCGGCTGCTATCCGGTCCTGCCGCGCCGCCAGGTCTATCCGAGCCTGTACGGCTCCCGCTGTCGCGGTCGGCATTTCTACGAGACCGAGGACGAACTGACCGCCCTGCTCGCCGATCTGGTCCGCGGCGAGGGCTGCGGCCATGTCTGCTCGCTGTCGCGCGATCTCGACGACTGCTGCTGGGAGCGCCTCGCCCCGCGCTACGACGCCATGCTGCGCGAGGTCGCCGCCGCCGGCGGAAAGGAACCCGCATGATCCGCTGGTATCTGATCGACGTGGAGGGCGTCCTGGTCCGCGACAAGAGCTACCGACCGGTCCCCGGCGCGATCGCGTGGCTCGCCGGCCTGTCCGCGCGCGGCATCGGTTGGCGCCTGGTGAGCAACAACACCACGCACCGCCCGGACGATCTGGTGACCGCCCTGCAACGCGCCGGCTTCGCCGTGACGCGCGAGCATCTGGTCGGCGCGCTGGGCACCGGCCTGGACTGGCTGCGCGGCGCCGGGCACCGTCGTCTGGGCTGGCTGGGAGCCGCCGAAATGCGCCCCTGGATCGAATCCCCGGGTTTCCAGCAGGTGGCCGCGGACGCGCCCGCATGCGACGCGGTGGTCCTCGGCGTGGCCCCCGACCTGCAACTGCCCGACCTCGACCGCGCCCTGGCCTGGCTCCGCGGCGGGGCCGATCTCCTGTGTCTGCACCGCAACCGGTTCTGGCTCGACGCGACCGGCGCGGCGAGGCTGGGACCCGGCGCCTGGGCGGCCGCGCTGACCGCCGCCGTACCCGATGCCCGGGTCGTCACCGCGGGCAAACCGGAGCCCGCGGTCTACGAGCAGGCCCTCAAATCTCTTGGCGGGATGCCCTCGGAGGCGCTATTTATCAGCGACGACCCGTGTACCGATCTCGTGGCCGCCCGTCGCCTCGGACTGTCCACCGTTTTTGTTCTGAGCGGCAAGTATCCCGATCGCGAGATCCTCGCCTCCCTGCCTCGTGACCAGCAACCCGATCTGGTGCTGGAGCGGCCCGACCAACTGACCGGGGACGAATTATTTTGAAGACCGATAATCAAGCGGAAAATCCCCGGAACGACCAGCGTCGACATCGCCTGCTGGCCACGGCCTTGACGGCCTGGGACCTGCACCGTACCCGCGACGCGGGGCAGCCGAGTGAACGTCGCCGCTTGATGGCCTTCAAGGCCCACGACCGTCTGCGCCAGCTCTCGGAAGCCGAACTGGGCGTTCCCAAGCATCAGCGCTCGTTCCTCAAGGTCGGACAAGGCGATGTCGGTGTGCTGCTCATTCATGGATCCGATCAGTCGCCGGCCAATCTGGTTCCCCTGGCCCGCACCCTGCACGACGACGGCCTCACGGTCCACGGCCTGCTGCTGGCCGATTACGGCCACGGCGTCGCCGATCGCCCCGAAGCCCGCTGGCGCGCCACGCTCCAGCAGGTCCGCCAGGGTCACCGTCTCCTGGCCGACACCGGGCTGCGTGTCCATGTGATCGGCGTCGGGTTCGGCGCGGCGCTGGCGCTGCATCTGGCCGAGCGCGAGCGCGTGGAGAGCCTGGTGCTGGTGGCGCCCGCCCTGCTGCCGCGCGTCGGCCTGGGCGTGCGGCTGCTGCAAGGGCTGAAACTGCTGCGCGTGCCGCCGATCCGCCGCCGTCTGGGACTGCTTGTCGACGTGTTCGACGGCATGCATCAAGCCCAGAATCTCGCCGGGCGCGTGAACGTGCCCATGTTCGGCATCCAGTGCGACGACGACACGCGGGTGTCGCCGCAATCGCTGCGGTTGTTGCAGAAGAAGGCGAAGCACCGCCGTTGCAAGTTCCAGGCGTTTCCGGCGGGCGGGCAGGGTGGTGTGGCGGGGCATGGGGGCGCGGGGCTGGCTGAGGACATCCTGAGATTCAACCGGGACAACGGCTGACCTCCGGTCCACT